>NZ_KV826423.1:0-863 GCF_001835905.1 Corynebacterium sp. HMSC034E11 | reverse complement strand
GCAAGCGTTACACCACACTAAGGGACGCAACCGTAGAAGCATTATCCGGCACGATGACCGCCGGGATTTTGCCGAGATAATTCAATGCTTTGACGTGGCACTCAATCCAAGCCGGCATCTTCTCATTCGCAGCAGCAGTGACATACATCAGCCCTGAGTACGGGCTTACCGCGACAAACAGTGATGCCTTGAATGCAATATCCCCACTGGCTTGATCGAGCACCGCTACTTTGTCACCGGCCCAATCCACGTAGAGCTCTTGGCCCGGTTCATGGGTGATGACCTCGACGAGATCATTGGCGCGGAGAAATTCATTGAGCCCACTGCAAAACTGGGTGTACTGGTACTTTGTCTTGTCAGTCGGGCAAGGCTGCGACAGGTAGTCCATCCACAGCTTGTGCCTGGTCAAATGCTTATTGCTTTTGAGTTTGTGTGCAAGACCTTGAAAATCCGGCTGGTCGTAGGACAGTGTGCGCTTGCTGCGGCCGTCGCTGAATCGCTCATCGAACCATCCCGGTGGAAGCTGACGGAACGTCTCTAAACTCAGTGACTCCTCAGCGATGATCTTCTTTGCGCGGGATACTTCTCGTCGTGAACACCCCAATGCATGTGTGATCTGTGCGTAGCTTGCACCGTCAAGGCACATCGCGACGATTTGTTTGAAGTTGGCCACAAAGACCGGCTCCTTCCAAGTAGAGGTTGACGCGGCACCATCGAAGTACGGCGCCGCCAACATCAACTATGAAAGAAACCCCCTCGCAGTACCGGGTACGCGGAACACCGGTACCAACTACGCGGACTCGCGGTACCAACTACCCCAAATCGACATGTGCTGAGTGCGCGTAGTTGGTAGGGGTATTCCG
>NZ_KV826422.1:5978-42440 GCF_001835905.1 Corynebacterium sp. HMSC034E11 | reverse complement strand
GGATTGCCCCTACCAACTACACGGAAACGGCAGCTACGCCGACGCAAACGAATGGCGCATTGGGCATGAGCAGTATTGGCGCTCGCCAGAGTTTGTGGAGTACATCGGAGCACTTGATATTGACGACGACACGCAGGTGGTGTGCCAACGCTTTACCGTTGATGAGCGGTACCCGATCAGGGCATTGGAGCCGTGGCGCGGCTGAGGCCACACAGCCCGAACCAACGCCGGCTTTCCCAGCTAGGAAAGCCGGTACACCTCGTAGTCGCCGGGGACGCCCGCTCCGGGAACATACGCAAGTCCGAGCCTCAAAGCTAGGCCAATCGATGCCTCATTCACAGGGTCGATGATGGCGATGACGGGGAGCGACGGGAAGCGCTCGCGGGCGCTGGCAATCGCAGCGGCCGCGGCTTCTTTGGCGTAGCCCTGGCCTTGCGATTCTGGTGCGAATCGGTAGTAGAGGTTCAGGACTTCTTCGCTGGCTTCCTCGCTGTGCCGTACCCCGGTAAAGCCGATGGTCGCGCCGTCGAGGGTGCGTACCGTGTAGTAGCCCAACTGCTGCTCAGCCCAATTGTTCTGCCACGAGCGCGCAAGCTCGACAGCCTCATCGCGGGTCTTCATTGTCAGCTCGGGGCGGTGCTCGTAGGTGCGGGGATCTGAGTGGATGGCAAAGATGGCGTCGATATCCGCATCTGTCGGCACCGACAACTCAAGCCGCGGGGTGCGCAGGGCAAATGCATCAGGCATGGTGAGTCCTGTCCTTACGCTTGCTCCACAACCGCCACAAAGAAAACGCACCCGCGGCACCCAGTACCGGCAGGGCGGACATGCGTACGGCGCGGCGCACGGAGCGGTAGTCGCGGATAGCCCAGCCTTGGGCTTTCGCGTGGCGGCGCAGTGCGCGGTCCGGGTTTACCGCGACGGGGGAGCCGACCATCTCCAGCATGGGGAGGTCGTTGATGCTGTCGGAGTAGGCGGTGCACTGCTTCAGGTCGAGCTGCTGCAGCGCGGCCAGGGCGGCCACGGCGTGTTTCTTGCCGGGGCCGTGGAGGATGTCGCCGACGAGGCGGCCGGTGAACTTGCCGTCCTCTTCTTCGGCCACGGTGCCCAGTGCGCCGGTGAACCCAAGAGTTTCCGCAAGTGCTTGGCCGATCTGGACCGGGGTGGCGGAAACCAACCAGACTTGTTGGCCGGCGGCGAGGTGCATGGAGGCCAGTTCGATGACGTCTGAGTAGGACTTGTTGAGCATCTGCTTGTCGACGATCTCCTGGCAGGCCTCCTTGAGCTCGTCGACACGTTTGCCTTTGACCACGGCAAGGGCCTGCTCGCGGCCTTCGGCGATGTCGTCGGCGTTTTCGGAGCCGGAGACGCGAAACCGGATCTGCTTCCACAGGGCCGGGGCGAGTTCCCGCAGGGTAATGAAGCGTTTCTTGAACAGGCCTTGGGCGAGCAGGATTAGCGACGAGCCCTGGATGAGGGTGTTGTCGATGTCGAAGAATGCCGCCGCCTCGAGGTCCTGGGGAATTTCGGGGTCCGGCTGGGTGATTTTTTGGCGGCCCGCGGTTTTGAAGGCGCCGCCGACAGAGTCGACGCCGAGGGCGAAGTCTTGGATGTTGATGCCAAAGGTTTCTTCAACGGCGGCAGCGGCGGCGGCTTGGCCGGCGGTGCGCTGGGCGTCGTCGTCAAGCGGGGGCAGTGCAAGGTCCTCAAGGAAGCGGCGGAGGTTTCCTTGAGAGACTGACCATTGTGCAAGGAATTCCCGCTGTTCTGACATGGCAATCGTGACTCTTTCGGTGGCGGTGTTAGCGTGAGCAATCGTACAACGGCGAGCGCCGCAGACACGATGTAGAGGAGTTCGGATGAAGACGGTGGAGTTGATGGTGCGGTCCACGTGCGGTTCGTGCGAGCGGGTGGCGGCGCAGATTGCTCCGGTAGTGGAGAAGTGTGGCGCGGAGCTAATGCTTGTCGACGTCGACCTGGACCCCGACAACGCTGCCGAATACGGCGATCGCGTGCCGGTTGTCGTCATTGACGGCGAGGAGCTTGCCTGCTGGGAAGTGGACAACGCAGACCTTGAGGCGGCGCTCCTCGCGTAAGGGGCTATCCTTTAGTTTGATTTCCAACGCGGACTGGAGGGTTTTGTGAGTGTTCTTGTCGTGGGGATGTCGCATAGGTCTGCACCTGTGTCCCTACTAGAACGTCTCAGCATGGATACGGAGCTGCAGGAGGGGACGTCCGCGGCTCTTGTTGAGCGGCCTTCGTTGTCCGAGGCGATGATTATCTCCACCTGCAACCGTCTCGAGGTGTATGCGGTGGCCAACGCGTTCCACGCTGGTGTGGAGGACGTGTTGACGGTGCTGACGAAGGTGTCTGGGGTGGGCATCGAGGAGCTGCGTCGCTACCTGTACGTGCGGTACGCGGATGCTGCTGCGGAGCACATGTTTACTGTGGCGTCGGGGTTGGATTCGATGGTTGTGGGGGAGCAGCAGATCATCGGCCAGGTGCGTACGGCGTATGTGGATGCAGCGGAGCGTGGCACGGTTGGGCCGAATCTGCATTCGTTGGCGCAGATGGCGCTGCATACCGGCAAGCGTGTGCACACTGAGACCACTATCGACGACTCGGGCGCGTCCATGGTTACCGCCGCCTTGGATGAGGCGATGGGGCTGATGGGGATTGAAGACTTCAAGGGGAAGAAAGCTCTGGTGTTGGGGGCTGGCGCGATGAGTTCGCTGGCGGCGACGCACCTGGGCAAGCGCGGCATTGACGGGTTGGTGATTGCCAACCGCACGCGCGACCGCGCCGAGCGCCTTGCTGGACATTCCCGCGAGGCGGGCGTGCCGGCGGAGGTTGTGGATTTTGAAGACCGCTCGCACGCGATGGGTGGGGTGGACATTGTGGTGTCCGCGACGGCGGCTGACGGCTTCACCATTACGCCGGAGGACATTGCGGGTCCGGTGATGTTGGCGGACCTGTCGTTGCCGCGCGATATCGACGACGCGGTCACTGACATCGACGGCGTGCACCTGGTCAACATCGAGTATCTGCACGAGCAGATGCGTAACACGACCAACGAGGATTCGCGCGCGCTGCGTGAGGCAGAGGCGATTATCGACGAGGAAGTGAAACTGTTTTCCTCCGAGCAGCGGGTGCGTGGGGTGGCCCCGGCGGTGACGAGGCTTCGCAGAAACGCTGCGGAGATCTCTGGCCAGGAGCTGCAGAAACTTCGCACCCGGCTTCCGGATATGTCTGAGGAAGATTTTGAGCAGGTTGAGCGCACGGTCCGTAGGGTCGTGGACAAGCTGCTGCACGCGCCGACGGTGAAGATTAAGGAACTTGCGGCGGCGCAGGAGACAGTGAGTGTGGAAGAGGTAGTGACCGAACTGTTCGGGCTGGATCAGCCGGCGGTGTCGGTGGAGGCGCAGCGTCTCCCGCTGCCTGAGGAACTGCGCGGTAAGGAGAAGTAAATGTTGAAGATTGGTACTCGTGGTTCGCACTTGGCGACGACACAGGCGGGCCATGTCCGCGACGACCTTGGCGCGGTTGGCCACCCGGCTGAGTTGAAGATCGTGGTCACCCCGGGCGACCTGTCGCAGGCGCCGGTGGAGCGAATTGGCGTCGGTGTGTTCACTTCCGCGCTGCGCGACGCGCTGTTTAATGGCGAGGTGGACGTTGCCGTCCACTCGTTTAAGGACTTGCCCACGGCGTACGAGCCGCGTTCCTATCTCATCGTGCCCAAGCGTGAGGACAACCGCGAGGCGCTCATCGCCCGCGATGGGCTGACGCTGGCGGAGCTGCCGGAAGGTGCCCGCGTGGGCACGTCGGCACCTCGTCGTATTTCCCAGCTGCGCGCGATGCGTCCGGACCTGGACATTCGTCCGTTGCGTGGCAACATTGAGCGCCGCATGGGCTACGTCGAATCTGGAGAGTTGGACGCGATCATGCTTGCGTACGCAGGCTTGGTGCGTGGTGGCTACGGCGACCGGGCGACCCAGATCTTCGACCCGCACGAGTTCATCCCAGCGCCCGCCCAGGGTGCGCTTGCGGTCGAGTGCCGTGTCGACGATACGGCTGGCCGCGAAGCAATTGCGAAACTTATCGACGACACTGCAACCGCCGAGGCCCGCGCCGAGCGCACCGTCTTGGCGGTTCTTGAGGCCGGATGCACCGCGCCGGTGGCGGCAACCGCACGCGTGACCGGCAACGGTATCGAGTTGCGCGCCGGCGTGTTTGCGCTGGATGGGTCCCGTTCCCTCGTGGAAGATGTCCAGGGTACGGACCCGGAGGAGATCGGTCGACGCGCTGCTGAGGCGTTGCTTGAACGCGGTGCCGCCGACGTTATGAAGTAGCGGTGGTTTTGTTCTGGGGCATATCCCTTTTATGGTGTAAATACCATACGTTCACACCCCTCCGCGCAACGGGTCGCTTAAGTGGATCCGTCTGCGTGGGGGATGTTATTTGTGCCTAGAAGAGATTCCTCTATGACATTGCCCTCTCACACCCCCCAGCCGGGGAAGGTGATCTTCGTGGGTGCCGGACCGGGCAACCCTGAACTGCTCACGGTCCGTGCCCGCGAGGTGATGGAAGCTAACGCTATCGCACTCGTCGATCCGGAAGTGTCGGCGGGGGTCAGAAACTTCGTTGGCTCAGCATTGCCAGTGCCACAGGCCAAGCTCGACGAGGCGAAAGCCGTCTACGAGCAGATGTGCGCCGACGCGAAGGCGGCGGGTGCGCGCCGTAAGCCGCCGAAGCCGGAAGATCCGACGGCGGCGGAGCTCCAGGAGTGCGACCTGGCAGGCGAGGGCATTGTGCCGAAGCTGCGCGAGGCGCTCGAGGCGGCAGCGAAGTCCATCGAGGACGGCGAGGCAGGCGACGGTGACGTGATCCGTCTGGTCGCCGGCAACCCGCTGACCCGTGATGCTGTGATGGAGGAGATCTCCGCCGTTGCAGACGCTGGCCTGGAGTTCCACGTGGTGCCGGGCATGTCCTTGCCGTCGACGGTGCCGTCCTTCGCTGGCATTGCGTTGGGTTCGACCTATACCGAGGCTGACCTGACCAACGGTCCGGTGGACTGGGATCAGTTGGCGTCTGCGCCGCAACCGTTGGTGTTCCAGGCCACCCAGGAGCACCTCGCAGAGATGGCAGAAGCGCTTATGGAGCGCGGTTTCCAAGGCGCCACTCCGGTGACGATTACGACGAACGGAACGACGCGTCTGCAGCGCACGTTTGATGCCACGTTGCAGACGGTGGGCAAGTTGGATGCGGATCTGTCGGGTGCGCTCGTCGTTACGCTTGGCACTGTTGCGGACGACCGCTCGAAGTACTCCTGGTGGGAAAACCGGCCGTTGTATGGCTGGCGAGTGCTTGTGCCGCGCGCCAAGGAGCAGGCTGGCCCGATGAACGCCCGCCTGACGCAGTACGGTGCGATCCCGCAGTCGGTGCCGACGATTTCGCTTGAGCCGCCGCGCAACCCGGCACAGATGGACCGCGCGATCAAGGGCATTGTGGAGGGACGCTACCGCTGGGTGCTGTTTACCTCTGTTAATGCCGTTGATGCGGTGTGGGACAAGTTCGAGGAGCTTGGCCTGGACGCCCGCTCGTTTGCCGGCGTGCACCTGGGTGCGGTGGGGCAGAAGACCGCTGATGCGCTGCGTGCCCGTGGCATGTACCCGGAGCTGATCCCGCACCGTACAAAGCAGAACGCTGCTGGTCTGGCGGAGATCTTCCCGGAGTATGTCGAGGATATCGACCCGGTTGGCCGTGTGCTGCTGCCGCGCGCGGACCTGGGCTCCGACGTCCTGGTCGATGGCCTGGAGTCCAAGGGGTGGGAGGTCGACGACGTTGTCGCCTACCGCACCGTGCGTGCTGCTCCGCCACCACCGGAGACGCGCGACATGATCAAGACCGGCGGGTTCGACGCCGTGTGCTTCACCTCCCCGTCGACGGTGAAGAACCTTGTGGGTATTGCCGGCAAGCCGCACGCGCGCACCATCATCGCCTGCATTGGCCCGGTGACGGAGGCGGAAGCCCGTGAGCAGGGCTTGCGTGTGGACGTCGTCCCGGAGGTCGCCGA
Source organism: Corynebacterium sp. HMSC034E11 (assembly GCF_001835905.1). Taxonomy (NCBI): domain Bacteria; kingdom Bacillati; phylum Actinomycetota; class Actinomycetes; order Mycobacteriales; family Corynebacteriaceae; genus Corynebacterium; species Corynebacterium sp. HMSC034E11. The sequence goes on along the minus strand of NZ_KV826422.1, from coordinate 36,367 downwards.
TATCCCGTCGCTCATTGACGCCTTGGCAGAGCACGTTGCTGGTCTGCGTGCGGCTGGGCAGTTGCCGCCTCCGCGCAAGAAGCGCCGGAAGTCGGCAGCGAGCAACTAGCACGGCTGGGGTCGTGTCGGGTGACGTTCTAAGATGTGGCGCATGGCAGATTTTGAGCTCACCCGACGACCACGGCGCTTGCGGCAGAACCCCGCATTGCGCACCCTGACGGCGGAGACGAGGCTGCACCCGGCCGACTTCATCCTCCCGCTGTTTATCGCAGACGGCCTTGATGCGCCGCGCGAGATTGCCTCCATGCCGGGGGTGTATCAGCACACCGAGGATTCCCTGAAGGCAATTTGCCACGAGGCGCTTGAAGCTGGTGTGCGGGCGATCGACCTGTTTGGTGTGCCGCTTGAAGCGGATAAGGACGCCACAGGCTCCATCGGTGTCGCGGAAGATGGCATTTTGAACCGCGGGATCAAGGCGCTTCGCGACGAATTCGGCGACGACCTGGTCATCATTTCCGATACGTGCCTTGATGAGTTCACCGATCACGGCCACTGTGGTGTGCTGCGTACCGATGCACACGGCAACGAGATCGTGGACAACGACAAGACGGTTGAAATCTACTGCGACCTCGCCCTGTCCCAGGCGCGCGCTGGCGCACACATGGTCAGCCCGTCCGGCATGATGGACGGCCAGATCGGCGAGATCCGTAAGGCACTCGACCGCGAGGGCTTTGAGGACGTCATCATCATGGCGTACTCCGCGAAGTATGCCTCCAAGTTCTTTGGTCCGTTCCGCGATGCTGTCGGCTCGTCGCTGAAGGGCGATCGCCGCACCTACCAGCAGGATCCCGCAAACGTGCGCGAATCCCTTTTGGAGACCGAACTGGACATCGCCGAAGGCGCAGACATTGTCATGGTCAAGCCGGCCTTGCCGTACCTGGACGTGCTGGCCAAGGTGGCAGAAATGTCACCAGTGCCGGTGGCGGCCTACCAGGTATCCGGCGAGTACGCGATGCTCAAGGCAGCAGGCGCGAACGGTTGGATCGACTTCGAAGAGACCATGATGGAGTCGCTGGTATCCATTAAACGCGCTGGTGCGGACCAGATTCTGACCTACTACGCCATCGAAGCAGCAAAGCAGCTCAATGGTTAGCCTCCCGCCACTCAACCCGAAGAGCCCCAGCCACGTCGACGCCAGCGCCGTGGACAAGAAGACGCCGGGCGGCCCGCCGGAGGCCGTGCAGTTGATGCTGCGGTGCTGGGCAGTGATGATCGCAGGCGAGTTAATCCACCAGATTCTCTCCGTCGTATTCGCGTTCGTCGACCCGTCCGCGCTGCGGGACGCCGCCAAGCAACAAGCTAAGCAGCGTGGCGAGGAAATCTCGGACGGCCTAATCAACATGGGCGTCTACGGATCCCTGATCCTCATGACACTCATCCAGTTGGGTGTGCTGCTGTTGTTCGTGTTCGCGCTGCGCGCCGTGCGGAACAAAAGCTCCCAGGCTGGCAACGCGTACCGGCTGCTGCAGATCTTCGGGGTGTTCTTCGCCCTCCGCATGATCACGCTGTTCATGATGCAGCCCGCCTCCACCGCCATACCGGTGGTGTTCTACGGCATCGACGGTGTCGTCCAAATCATTCTGGGTGTGGCCGGCATTCTGGGCATCATCTACTCCACGGACAAAGACGCCGTGAACTGGGTAGCGCCCAAGAAGGATGCGTCGAAGAAAGACGCGTCCAAGACAGAGAAGGAACAGTAGGTCCCCAATGGCAGGCATGTTCCCCACGATGGTCTCAGACCCGAATGACAAGAACCGTAGGTACAGCGGCGAGGCCACCGAGCAGTGGCCCCGACCGCTACGTACCGCCTACTACCTGGTGGTTGCCAGTGCGGTGTTGATGATCGTCATCGGGCTGATGACCCTGGTCAAGGGCGTGCCTGACCGGCTGCCGGATACCTGGATGATCGAAGGTGCCGACGAAGCATTGATCGAACGTTTCCGGTTCAATCTGCGCATCTTGGCGTGGGGCAACATCGCCTTGGCCATCCTGCTGTCGATGAGTGCGGCCTACTTCCATAAAGGGTCGAAGACTGCGCGAAGGATTGCAGCCGCAGGCATTGGGGCAACTGTGTTCCTCAACGTTGCCGGCTTCTTCATCGGCGTGGCTGGCTGGGCCTCCATCGTGGTGGTTGTCCTGCTTGTCGCAGCCCTGTTTGGGATGTTCCGGCCGGCGGCGAATGTGTTCGTCGATACGCGAAGTGGCGACCTGTGGAGGGGAGTTGCGTAAGTGAGCAACCACGAACACCTAGACAATTGCATCGAGGAAGCCCGCCACGCCGCACGCCAAGCAGGCATTGACCCAGGCACTGCGACGTGGGACCTGGACGGGGAACTTGTCCGCCCCAACGCCTCCTACGCCTTCGAGCTGGAGGGCATTGAGGACGGGCCCCAACTGACCGACATCGCCGAAGCACTTGAGGCGCTGCCAGGTGTGTCGGCGCGCTTGGTGTACCCGACGAAGATGGCGTGGGTCACCGCACCGGCAAGTACGCCGCTTGTGGAGCTCACCGACACCATCGAACGCTTTGGCGTCACCGCAACCGTGACCGACTCGACCCTGCAGCGTCGCGCACACGGCCGCTACTGGCAGGAACACCCGATGCCGCGCCGGGCGAAGCATCGTCGCAACGAAGAGGCAAACCTGATCGCCCGTGCGCAAGGGTTTGTGCGTCCGGTGTCGCGCCGCTCCCGCCGTGAAGGCGACGTGCTGTTTACCGCCCGCGACCTAGTCACACCGACGCGCCTTGTGGTGGCGGTGCTGCTGACCATCCCGGTGCTGCTTCTGACCTACATCCCGTCGCTGGACTTCCCGGGCTGGCAGTGGGTGTGCTTCGCGCTGGCCACCCCGGTGGCGCTGTGGTGCGCATCCCCGTTCCACCGCGCCATGGCAGGCGGCGTGCGTCGCGGTATTTCGGCGCTAGACGGTGCGAGTTCGATCGCCATCCTGGCCTCCTATGTGTGGTCGTTTGCCATGCTGCTGTTTACCAGCGTCGGCGACATCGGCTACACCACCACCGGCAGCTGGATGCCACTGCGCATGTCAGACAGCCCCGAGCTGTATTTCGAAGTGTCCTGCACCGTGACCACGCTGCTGCTATTCGGCAGGTACTTCTCCATGCAGGTGCGCACCGATCTGCGCGAGGAACTCGAATCCCGCAGACCAGGTGCTGAGGACGTCTACAACGTGGATCACCGCGACAAACGCGGCACACCCAGCCCCGAAGAGTTGCCTGCAACAGAGATCAGGCGTGGCGACGACGTCACGCTCACCGCAGGCCACATCATCCCAGTCGATGGGGAAGTGGTTGGTGGTTCCGGCCGGATTGGTGGGGAGCTCGTCGATACGCACCGCGACCAAATCCTCAAAGTCGGCTCGATCGTCACCGCCGGCTCGGTGCTCGCCTCGGGCGAGATCAAAGTCCGCGCCGCGCGCGTCGGCCACACCACACTGCTTGCGGCGGTGCAGCGCTGGCTTGACGACGCCTCACGTCACCAAAACGCAGCCACCATGGTCTCGACTCGCTCCGCGGGCCTGCTGATCCCAACCGCCTATGTCATCGCGGTGCTCAACTTCGGACTCTGGCTGCTGTTTAACGGCAACATCAACACGGCCGCTGCGACGTCGCTGGCCATCCTGGTCGTCGTCGCACCCGTGAGTTTGGCCATCTCACCTGCACTCGCCATGCGCCAAGGCCTCGACTCCGCCGTGCGCCACGGCATGCTTGTGCGCGACGGCAACGCGCTTCGCACCCTGGCCGACACCGACATGGTCGTCTTCAACCGTGTGGGCACCCTGGTCAAACCGGAAATGCATGTGGAAACCGTCACCGCAGTACGTGGCGAAAGCACTGAACTGGTGCTGCGCATCGCCGGCGTCCTGTCTGCCGACTCGGACCACCCGGCCTCCAAAGCGATTGTGAAAGCAGCACGAGGAGCACGCGACGCCCGCTCCGGCGACCCACGCATCCCAGACTGGATCGAAGCCAACGGTGACACCTTCTCACCCGACGGCGAGTTCGGTGGACCAATTACCGCAACGTGGGGCACTGGTGAAAACGCACGCTCCGAAACGTTTGCGGCATCGCTGTGGCGCCCGACGAACCTGTCGCAACTCCACGGCAAACTCTCCGTCGCCGCCACGACTGGCGGCACACCCGTCGTCGTGCGGTGGGGTGGACGTGACCGCGGCGTGATCACGCTGTACGACCCCGCTAAAGACGACGCCATCCAGGCCATCGACCGCCTGGAATCCATGGGTGTGGAAACCGTCATGCTCACCCGCGACACCTACCCGGTGGCGCGCCGGTTCGCTGACTTCCTCGGCATCTCTCAAGTGCTTGCCGGCATTCACGGGCTGGACAAACCCCATGCTGTGCGTGCACTGCACACACAAGGTTCCAACGTTGCCATGGTTGGCGACGCCTCCGTCCTGCCCACGCTGCGTGTGGCCGACTCCGGCATCCTGTTCGCCGAAGACGACCTCGCCGGCACCAAAGAGCCACGCTGGAGCGACGACGCCGAAGTCGTCCTCATCCGCGAAGACGTCATGTCCGTGCCCCAACTCATCGAGCACGCCCAACGCGTTAAACGCATCGCCAACAGCAACCTCGCCTTCGCCGTTGCGTACAACGCCACCGCAGTCGTCCTCGCCGCCGCCGGAGCCCTACCGCCCGTCGGTGCGACACTGCTCATGCTGGGCAGCTCCCTGTTCATCGAGGCGAAGTCGCGCCGGGCACGCCGGTTCAAGATCTAGGCTTTTCGCAGGTAGGCTAAGGCACTATGACTAGACGCGACCTTGTTAACGCTCCGTTCCTTGAGGCCGCCTACGGCCGCACTCCGTCCCGCACCCCGGTGTGGTTCATGCGCCAAGCCGGCCGTTCCTTGCCGGAGTACCGCAAGGTGCGAGAAGGCATTGCAATGCTGGATTCGTGCTTCATGCCGGAACTGCTCGCGGAGATCACGCTGCAGCCGGTGCGCCGCCACGACATGGACGCGGCGATCTTGTTCTCTGACATTGTGGTGCCGCTGAAGGCAGCGGGTGTTGGGGTGGAGATCGTGCCGGGTACGGGCCCGGTGCTGGACGCTCCGATTCGCTCCCGTGCGGACGTAGACAACCTGCCGATCCTGGACCACACCGTGGAGGAAGTCGCCGAGGGGATCCGCATTATTCTCGACGAACTGAGCGACACCCAGGCACTCATCGGCTTCGTAGGCGCGCCGTTCACTCTGGCCAGCTACCTCATCGAAGGCGGGCCGAGCAAGAACCACGAGAAGACCAAGGCGATGATGCACGGCGATCCGGAAACCTGGCACGCGCTCATGCGCCGCCTCGTGCCAACGATCACCGAGTTCCTCCGCACGCAGGTCGAGGCCGGCATCGACGCGATGCAACTCTTCGACTCCTGGGCAGGCTTCCTCACCGAAGCCGACTACCGCGAGTTTGTCCTGCCGTACTCGGTTGAAATCCTGGATTCAGTGGCGGGAGAGATCCCGCGCATCCACTTCGGTGTGGCCACCGGCGAGCTGCTCGGCGCCATGTCTGAGGCAGGCAGCGAGGTGATGGGTGTGGACTGGCGCGTGCCGCTGGACACCGCCGCTAAGCGTTTCGCCTCCCCGCGCGTGCTGCAGGGCAACCTGGATCCGGCGTTGCTGTTCGCCGGCACCGACGTGGTGCGCGAGGAGATTACCCGCATCAAGGGTGAGGCCGCCCGGGCAGTCGAAGCTGGCGACGCCACCGGACACATCTTCAACCTGGGCCACGGCGTACTGCCGACCACCGATGCGGACGCCATCACTGAGGCAGTGCGCATCATCCACGAGGAGAATTAATGAACATCGCCATTATCGGAGCAGGCCTTGCAGGCCTGACTGCCGCCTACGAGCTTCGTAAACTCAGCTCGAACGAGGACACGGACGAGGCGAAAATCGACGTCTACGAAGCCACTGACCGCATCGGCGGCAAGCTCTACACCGTCGCGTTCGAGGCTGGCCCGACCGATATGGGCGCCGAGGCATTCCTCGCACGCCGCAAGGACGCAGTCGAGTTCTTCACCGAGTTGGGTCTTGGTGATTCGCTCGTCGAGCCGTCCGGGTTGCGCTCCCTGATCTGGTCCAATGGCGAGGCCCGCGGTCTGCCTACCGGCGGCGTGATGGGCATCCCGTCTACCTCCGAAACGGTTGCGCACTTGGTCAGCGCCGAAACCGCAGCGCGTATCGACGACGAAGCTAACCGCGAAGGTTTCACCTGGGACACCGACGGCGACATGAACGTCGGCAAACTCGTGCGCGAGCGCTACGGCGACGAAGTCGTCGACGTCATCCTGTCGTCTCTGCTTGGTGGGGTCTACTCCTGTACCGCCGATGACCTGGGCGTTCGCGCCACCATCCCGCAACTGGCAGAAGAGCTCGACCGCCTCGCTGAAGCCGGCGACGGCAAGGTGCACCTGTCCACCGCCGTGGCCAACCTGGAGCGCTCCCGCGCGGAGCTGCCAACCGGCCAGGGGGCGGTCTTTAACACGTTCCGCGACGGCTACCACGAACTCTACGAAGCCCTCGCAGAGCAGTCTGGGGCGGACATCTACATCGACGCGTTCATCTCGGAGATTCGCCGCGAAGGCAACGGTTTCCGCCTCAAGGGCGGCGAGGACACCATCTACGACCACATCATCCTCGCCGTACCCGCACCAACCGCAGCGCTGCTGCTCAAGGAAGTCGTCCCAGAGGCGGCACAGGAGCTCCAGTCGGTGAAGTTGGCCAACTCGGCAGTCGTCGGCATGCGGTTTGCCACCGACGAGGGCCTGCCGCAGAACTCGGGCGTGCTCGTTGCCACCGGTGCCGACGACGTGAAGGCCAAGGCGTTCACCTTCTCCTCCCGCAAGTGGCCGCATCTCGCCGAACGTGGCGGCGCCATCGTGCGCGCAAGCTTCGGCCGCTTCGGCGACAACATCGCCCTGACCGCCACCGAAGACGACCTGGTGGACTGGGCGCTCGACGACCTGAAAACCATCACTGGATTCGACGGCCGCGAGGCCGGCCTGGAGGAAATCTTCGTCCAGCGCTGGTTCGGCGGCTTGCCGCGTTTCGACGAACACCACCTCGCCACCGTGGCCAACGTCCGAAACATCATCGACAAGGTGGACGGCATCTCCGTCACCGGCGCCTGGGCGAGCGGCGTGGGGGTGCCGGCGGTAGTGGCGGACGCGCGCGTCGTCGCCAAGCAACTGCTTTAGGCATCCTCCCAGGGGTCGATGACCTCCACACCCGTGCCCTCAAAATCCTTGAGGTTGCGGGTGGCAAGCGGGGCATCGTGGGCGCGACAAATCGCGGCGATCATCGCATCGGCGTCATGGATCGGGCGTCCCATCGCTTTGCGCGCAGCGTGAACTTCACCGAGGGCCATGGCAGCGTCGATGTCATAGGGCAGCACTGCGTCTTGCCGAATGAGCTCGGTGAGCGCAGCATCCACAACCTTCGCAAGCGCACGTCGTTTCTGCCCCTTTGGAAGCAGAAACACCCCGGTGACAAGTTCGCCCGCCGAAATCGTCGTCGTCCACTTCTCTTCCGACGAGTGATCAAACCACCGCAAAACCCGCTGGTCAGGATGTGGCTTCATCATTTCCGAGAGCACATTAGTGTCCAGAACGATCATGAGAAGTCCGGAATCTCTCTGCTAGCGGAACGCTCCGGGATGACGATCTCATCGAACCCGCCGTGCTCCCGTGAAAGTGCGTAGAGCAACCGGCCCGCATCGACAGGACGGGTACCGCGCTCCAAAACCGCCCGCGCCTCGTCCTCTAAAGAACGCGCATTGCCCTTCGCTTGTGCCTCCAGGCGGGCCAAGGTTTCCGCGGGCAAACGTAGACCATGTAGTGGATCCTGTGTTGTCTCCGCTGCGGCCTCGAGTATCGCCCTGACCTCAGATTCCATAGACCGCCCGTGGTGCTTGGCGCGCTGCTGGATTCGCTGCTTGGTATGCGTGTTCAGACCGCGCACCGTGATCGTTGCCGCTTTTCGTTCCTTGCTTGGTGCAGTCATGGTGCCTCCCTTCCGTGGAATAGTGCTGTCAAAATGCTAGCACTGATGGGCGATGTGTGGCTAGGGGCAAATGTGGGTTCTCCGCTAGGTTGATCACCTATGGAACAACACGCCAACGAGCGCGACACCGCCGAATTTGCCGAAGCCGCCGAAGCTGCCGGCGCTGCTGATGCCGCGGCACCCACCGAACCCGCCGAGAAGGAATGGTGGGAAGAAGAAGGCCTGCCCTGGAACGGCAAACCCACCAAAGCCGACTACTGGTGCCTGGCCTGGTTTGGCTTCGTCGGCATCTTCGGCCTGGCGATGATCCCGCTGCGTGCATGGCTACTCGGCCTGCACCCGCCGGTCCTGCTGGCACTGACCGGCTCGCGCGTCGGCGCCGCCTCCACCGGTGCGCTCGCCGCGGTGGGGGAGGCGCCCCACTGGCTGATCTACCTGCTCGTCGGGTCCTTGGTGAATATCAAGTTCGACTGGATCTACTGGTGGGCCGGCAAACTCTGGGGTCGCGGCATCCTGGACGTGCAGGCGGCGAACTCGAAACGCGCGGCGAAGAACATCGCACGCGTGGAAGGGTGGGCGATCAAACTCGGCTGGATCGGCATCTTCCTGGCGTACGTGCCCATTCCGTTGCCGATCGCATTCGTCGTGTTCGTGTTTATGGGTATCTCGGGTATGCCGTTGTGGAAGTTCATGGTGCTGAACTTCATCTCCAAAACCCTCTGGTCGTTCCTCTACCTTGGACTGGGCTGGTGGATCGGTGAGCCGGTCGTGGAGGTCCTAGACCAGTACGCCAAGGTGGCCAACTGGGTTGCGATTGCGCTGTTGGTCGTGGTGTTTTTCGGTATCTTCCGCAACCAGTCGAAGAAGAAAGGGCGCGCCGTCGAGGCCGTGGGCAACGAGCTCGAGGCAGGCAAGTAGCGAAAATGGTCGCCAACGCAAAATAGTTCCACGCTCCCGGTTGGGGCGTGGAACTATTTTCGTTCTGGTTGCCGTCTTCCCTGGGGAAAGTGAATTTTCTTGCCGGTCGGGGTGAAGAAAGTTCCCCGAGCGGGAACTTTCTTCACTTAAAGGGCAGGGGCGGAGCAAGGGCAGGGGCGAGGGCGACGGAGGGCAGGCACCCGCCCCTACCGGTTGACCACGACGGTGGAGAAGTCCTCGTCGCCGCGGCCGGCCTCCTGCTGCTCCTCCAGGGAGGCAAGCGCTGCGGCGACGGCCGGCAGGTCCTTGTCGGCGGTGGCCAGCATGAGGCGGGCGTCCTTGGCGATGGCGTCGGCGGTGAAGTCGCCAGGCGAGGTGGAGCGCTCGCCCAACAGGAATGGGCTCTTCATGTTCACGATGAACTCCAGGCCGGTCGAGCCGAGCATGTCCACAACCTGCTCCGGCGCCAGGCCCTGCGACTCGCCCAAAGCCAACGCCTCCTTGAAGCCCTGGATGGTGACGGCCAGGGCCAGGTTGGCCAAGAGCTTGCCGGTGGCGGCGGCTGGGGCCGAATCGACAACCTTCAAACGCTCCGGGTTGGCGGCGGCCCAGGGGGCGACGACTTCGGCGACGGTGGCTCGTCGAGAAGCATCGGCTCCACCGACGTAGACGCCCAACTTGCCTGCGCGGGCGGGTGGCAGGGAGCCGACTACCGGGGTGTGGACGTAGCCGGGGACGGCGGCGGCGAACTCAGCGGCGTCCTCCGGGGAGATGGTGGTGGAGTCGGCCCAGGTCACGCCCTCGGGGATGAGGGACGGTTCGATGACGACCTCGCGGACGGTGTCCGGGCCGAACAACGACGTAATGACAAGGTCCGCGCCCTTGACGGCCTCCTCCGGCGTCTCGGCGGCACGCGCGCCACGTTCGACCAGGGGAGTGGTCTTTTCGGCGGTGCGGTTCCACACGGTCAGCGAGTGGTCGTCGACAAGTTTGAGCGCGAGCTCAGTTCCCATACGGCCAAGGCCTAAAAACGCAATTTTCATATGGCCTACGATAGACAACCATGACTTCCCAGAACCCGACTTCAGGCAATACGCAGCGTTCGGCCGAATTGTTCGAGCGCGCGCAACGTTTCACACCGGGCGGGGTGAACTCGCCTGTGCGCGGGTTTGGCTCGGTTGGCGGCCAGACTCGCTTCATCCAGAGTGCGCATGGCTCGCAACTTATCGACGTCGACGGCAACAAGTACGTCGACCTCGTCTGCTCCTGGGGCCCGATGGTGCACGGCAACGCCCACCCGGAGATCATCGACGCGGTAGAGAAGGCCCTGGTTAACGGCCTGAGCTTCGGTGCGCCGACGGAGGCTGAGATCGAGATCGCCGAGCACATCGTCTCCCGCACGTCCGTGGACGAGGTGCGCATGGTCAACTCCGGCACCGAGGCCACCATGTCTGCTGTGCGCCTCGCCCGCGGCTTCACCGGCCGTCCGAAGATTCTGAAGTTCGAGGGCTGCTACCACGGCCACGTTGACGCGCTGCTGGCGTCCGCGGGCTCCGGTATTGCGACGTTCTCCCTGCCGGACTCGCCGGGTGTAACCGGTGCACAGGCGGCGGACACGATCGTCGTGCCGTACAACGACATCGAGGCCGTCGAGCGCGCCTTCCGTGAGAACGAGGGTCAGATCGCGGCGATCATCACCGAGGCCGCCGCCGGCAACATGGGCACCGTCGCGCCGCAGAACGACTTCAACGCGAAGCTCAAGGAGGTCGCACACCTCAACGGTGCGCTGCTCATTATCGACGAAGTGATGACCGGCTTCCGCACGTCCTACTCCGGTTGGTACGGCGTGGATAACGTCGCCGGCGACCTGACCACCTTTGGCAAGGTCATCTCCGGCGGCCTGCCGGCAGCCGCGTTCGGTGGTCGCCGCGACATTATGGAGAAGCTCGCGCCGAACGGCCCCGTCTACCAGGCAGGCACCCTGTCCGGTAACCCGGTTGCCATGGCGTCCGGCCTGGCATCGCTGCGTCTGGCCAACGAGAACATTTACCCGACGCTGAACCGCAACGCGGATACGCTCGCGCAGCTGCTTCACGACGCCCTCATCCGTGAAGGCGTCGCCCACCACATCCAGCGCGCCGCGACCATGCTGTCCGTGCGTTTTGCTGAGGGCGAGGGCCACAACTTCGCCGACATGCAGGCAGCGGACACGTTCCGTTACGCACCGTTCTTCCACGCCCTGCTGGACGCAGGCGTGTACGCCCCGCCGAGCGCGTTCGAGACCTGGTTCGTCTCCACCGCGCTGACCGACGAGGACTTCGGCCGCATCGAGGACGCCCTCGGTGCCGCGGCGAAGGCAGCCGCCCAGGCGGTGGCGCCGGAGTGAGCGACGCGTTGAACCCGGGCGGGCAGTCCCGGACGATTGTGCACCTGGTACGCCACGGGGAGGTCTACAACCCGAAGAAGATCCTCTACGGGCGGATGCCGGGCTACCACTTGTCGTCGCGAGGTAAGTCCATGGCGCTGGTGACCTCGAAGTTTTTCGAGGGCCGCGACGTGACGTACCTGGCGGCGAGCCCGCTCGAGCGCGCGCAAGAAACGGCGCAACCGATCGCGGAGGTCACCGGCTGCGAGATCCAGACTCGCGAGGACATCCTCGAGGCAGGCAACACCTTCGAGGGCCTACGTACCAAGGGCTGGCGCACCCAGTTGGCCAATCCGATCCGCTGGCGCCACATGACCAACCCGTTCAAGCCGAGCTGGGGCGAGTCCTACGACGCCATCTTGGAGCGCATGTGGGACGCCGTGCTCGACGCCCGCGACATCGCCGAAGGCCACGAGGCCGTCATGGTCAGCCACCAGCTGCCCATTGTCATGGTGCAGCGCCAGGTGCAGGGTAAGACGCTGGCGCACATGAGCCGCCAGTGCGACCTGGCCAGCGTGACGTCACTTGTGTTTGAAGGTGGCCGTGTTGTTGACTGGGCCTACAACACCCCAGCCCAGGAGATCTAGGTAAACACCATGACGAAGAAGCGGAAGCTTATCGCCACTGCGTGCTGCGCGGCGGCGCTGGCGCTTTCGGCCTGCTCAAGCTCGTCGGCGGACCAGGGCGGAACCTTCTCGTTCCACTCCCCGGGTGGCCAGACGGAGATCACCTACGACGAGGCGGAGCGCAAGCCCCTTGCCGGTTTTGAGGGCGAGTCCCTCATGGAGCCAGACCAGACGATCGCACTGTCGGATTTTGAGAACCAGATCGTGGTGCTCAACGCCTGGGGCCAGTGGTGCGCGCCGTGCCGTGCGGAGGTGGATGACCTCGAGGAGATCCAGCAGCACCTGCAGGCCAACGGGCAGGGCACCGTGCTGGGCATCAACGTGCGCGACAGCAACGCGGAAATTGCCCGGGACTTCGTCAAAGACAACGGCGTGACCTACCCGTCCATCTACGACCCGCCGTTTAAGACCGCCGCCTCGCTCGGTGGCGTGCCGTCCTCGGTGATCCCGACCACGATCGTGCTGGACAAGCAACACCGTCCGGCCGCGGTGTTCCTGCGCGGGGTGACTGCGGATGACATCATCGAGGTTGTTGACCGTCTCGCCGGGGAGGCTTAGGTGGGCCTTGCCGACATCGTCACCGACGGCCCGCTGCTGTTCGGCCTGCTTGCTGCCGCGCTGGCCGGGTTGGTGTCGTTCGCATCCCCGTGCGTGATCCCGCTGGTGCCGGGTTACATCTCGTATCTGACCGGCGTGGTCGGCGGCGAGATGACCATGGACGACAAAGGCCCGCGCGTGGCCCGCAAACACTGGGCCGTCGCCGGTGCCGCGATGTTGTTCGTCGCCGGGTTCACGGTTGTGTTCTTGCTGGCCACCGTCACCGTGTTCGGCGCAGTCAGCGCCATTGCACTCAACGCGCAAACGCTCACCCGCATCGGCGGGGTGGTCACCATCCTCATGGGCCTGGTGTTCATGGGTGCGGTGCCGGCGCTGCAAAACGACACCCGCATGCAGCCCAAAAAGTGGACCACGATCCTTGGCGCGCCGCTGCTCGGCGGTGTGTTCGCGCTGGGGTGGACGCCGTGTTTGGGGCCGACGTTGGCGTCGATCATCTCGGTGTCGGTTGGCACCCAGGGGCTTACCGCAGCCCGCGGCGTGCTGCTTGTCGTCGCGTATTGCATCGGCCTAGGCCTGCCATTTCTGCTGGTGGCGTTGGGGTCGTCGAAAGCTGTGCGCTCCATCGACTTTCTAAGCAAGCATTCGCGCGCCATCCAGATCGCAGGCGGCATCGCCATGATCCTCGTCGGGCTTATGCTGCTCACCGGCGCATGGGACGCGTTCATCGGCTGGTCGCGCCAACTCGTCGACGGTTTCGGAAGGACGATCATCTAAATGAAGACGGCACAAACCTGGCTGCGCAAGGCGTGGCACTGGCTCACCAGCATGCGCACCGCACTCATGCTGCTGTTCATCCTCGCGCTCGCGTCCGTGCCGGGTGCTCTGCTGCCGCAGCGCCAAGTCAGCGCAACGCTTGTCGACGACTACCTGCGCGCCAACCCCACCATGGGGCCCATCTACGACCGCCTGCAGCTCTTCGACGTCTTCAACTCCACCTGGTTTGTTGCCATCGTGCTGTTGCTGGTCATCTCCCTGATCGGCTGCATCATCCCGCGCTCCATGGACCACTGGCGGGCCTACAACGCCAAGCCGACCCGCGCTCCGCGCTACCTGTCCCGCATGCCAATGCATACGGAGGGTGTGGTTGAGGGGGACGAGGGGGTCGTCGCAAAGCAAGTGCGCGACAAGCTCAAGCGCTGGCACGTCGCCGAATACCAACCCGACGAGGACCGCGCGGGCGTGTTCTCCATCTCGGCGGAACGCGGCTACACGCGTGAGTTGATGAACCTGATCTTCCACATCGGCATCGTCGGCATGATCGTCGCCTTCGCCGCAGGCCGCATGGTGTTTTACGAGGGCCAGGCCATCGTGATCACCAACTCCGAGCACGAAAACGCCATCCCCGTCGAACAGCCCCGCGTGTTCTGCAACACCTCGCCCGCCAACTTCGACGTGTTCCGCGCCGGGCCATTTTTCGACGGCACCGGCCTGACCCCCTTCTGCTTCGAATCACAAGACTTCAAGGCGAAATACCTCAACAACGGCCAAGCCAACGAGTTCTCCTCGGACGTGACCTACACCGACGACCTCAACGCGCCGCAGGACGAATGGGATCGCGCCACTCTGACCGTCAACGGCCCGCTGCGCATCAACGGCGACCGCATCTACCTGCAAGGCCACGGCTTCGCCCCGCAGATCACCATCACCTGGCCGAACGGGGAGACCCGTACCCAGATGGTGCAGTTCCGCCCCACGGACGTGACCACGTTCCTGTCGTCTGGCGTGATGCGTTTCGATCCACCGGCCGGCATGTACCCGGATTTGGGGGAGCGCCGCAAGAACCAGATCGCCATCGAGGGCAACTTCGCGCCCACCGCCAACTGGACCGGCCCGAACGGCGACCAGTTGCAGTCCGCCTTCCCCACGATGGATGACCCGGCGATTTCCGTCGACGTCTACGTCGGTGACGCCGGCCTGGATACCGGCCGCCCGCAGAACATCTTCACGCTCGACCAGGCGCTCGTCGCCGAAGGCCTGCTGCAGAAAGTCACCCGCGTCCAGCTGACCCCGGGCTCCGAAGCCACCGTGGACACCGACGGCGGCGAGGTGAAGGTGCGTTTCGACGGCGCCGCCGAATACGCCAACTACCAAATCTCGCGCGACACCACCCAGATCTGGGCGCTGATCGCCTCCACCGTCATGCTGCTCGCACTCGCCGGCTCGCTGGCCATCAAACGCCGCCGCATCTGGGTCCGCCTGCACCCGTCCGACACGCCGGGCCACACCGCCGTGGAAATCGCCGGCCTCGCCCGCACAGACCGCGCGGGGTGGGGACGCGAGTTCGACGAGCTCGCAGCAGAGCTTCTTAGCGACGATTCACACCTCGAACGTCGCGAAGACAAAGAAGAATTTGACCCCTATGACCTTGGAAAATAGGTGCCCGGTGGAGTAGGTTAAGACCTATGCTTGTCAACACCACCATGGCGGAGCTGTCCGACCTGACATTCCGCACCGCATTCATCATCTACATCGTGGCGCTGATCATGTCCTTCATCTACTACGGACGCGTCACGGCAGTCATCGACGTCCGCCGCGAAGCCCTGGCGGAGAAGGCCGAAAAGGCAGAGAAGAAGGTGTTGGTGGGAGCTGGCGGGCCGGATGTCGTCGATACGCAATCGGCGCTCGACGACTCGGAGTACACCGCCAAGGTAGCCAGCGCCCGCAAGTGGGCCGGCATGACCCAGGCGCTGGTCTGGGTGGGCGTGGCACTGCACGTGGTGGCGTTTATCACCCGTGGCCTCGGCGCGAAGCGTTTCCCACTGGGCAACCTGTACGAGTACATCCTGTTCATGACCGCTGTGATCATGGTCGTTGCCGCCGTGGTGGTGCAGCGCAAGGGCTGGCACACCATCTGGCCGTGGCTGCTGTTCCCAATGGTCATCGCGATGTTCCTCAACTCCACGGTGTTCCACATGCAGGCCGCCCCGGTGGTGCCGGCCCTGCAGTCCTACTGGCTGCCGGTCCACGTGTCCTCCGCGGCGATCGGCGCATCCATCGGCTTGGTTTCCGGAGTGTTCGCCCTGCTGTACCTGCTGCGCATGTGGCAGCCCCGCGGCGAAGAGCACGGCTTCTTCGGCGCTATTGCACGCCCGCTGCCGTCCGCGAAGACGCTTGACCAGATGGCCTACAAGACCGCCGTGGTCACCCTGCCGCTTTTCGGCATCGGCATCGTCTTCGGCGCCATCTGGGCCGAGGTAGCCTGGGGCCGCTTCTGGGGTTGGGACGCGAAGGAAACCGTCTCCATGATCACCTGGATCCTCTACGCCGCCTACCTCCACGCCCGCGCTACCGCCGGCTGGAAGTCCACCGCAGCGGCGTGGATTAACGTGTTCGCCATGGCGATGACAATCTTTAACATGACCTACGTCAACACCGTGATCGCGGGTCTGCACTCCTACGCAGGGCTGAACTAGTGAAGGTGCTGATCACCGGCGGTGCCGGTTACATCGGGTCCACAATTGCGTCCTGCTGCGATGATGCCGGCATCACGCCGGTAATTCTGGACGATTTTTCCACCGGACTGCGCACCTTCGGCGAGCGCTTCGACTGCTACGAGGGCGACGTCGCTGATGTCGCCTTGCTCGAGCGCGTGTTCACGGACCATCCCGATATCTTCGCGGTGATCCACTGCGCCGCCAAGATCGTCGTCCCCGAGTCCGTCGAGCGCCCCCTGTTGTACTACGACAACAACGTGGCCAAAGCCATCACGCTGCTGTCCATCATGGAGCGCTTCGGCGTGCGCCGCTTCATCCTGTCGTCCACCGCGTCCATGTACGAGCCGGGCCCCGACTACATGGTCGACGAAACCAGCCCTGTAGACCCGCAAAGCCCCTACTCCGCGTCGAAGTGGTTGTTGGAGCGAGTGCTTCGCGACGACACCGCCACCGGCCACCTCAACGCCATCGCCCTGCGCTACTTCAACCCCATCGGCGCCGACCCGGCCCTGCGCACAGGCCTGCAGAACCCGGTCCCGTCCCATGCGTTGGGCAAGATGATCTCCGCCTACCGCGCCGGCGAGACCTTCACCGTCACCGGCGTTGATTGGCCGACCCGCGACGGCTCCGGCCTGCGCGACTACATCCACGTTTGGGACCTCGCCCGCGCCCACGTCGCCTGCCTGCAGCGTTTCGACGACATCTCCACCGGCTACGACGTCATCAACCTCGGCACCGGCCAGGGCACCACCGTCTTCGAACTCGCCGAGGCCTTCGGTGAGGCCACCGGCACCCCACTGTCCGTGGCCACCGGCCCGGCCCGCCCCGGCGACGTAGTCGGCTGCGCCACCCGCACCGACAAAGCCCACGACGTGTTGGGCTGGACCCCCGAACGCTCCATCGCCGACGGGGTGCGCGACTCCCTGGCCTGGTCTGAGAAACTCCCCGCCGTTCTGGAACAAGAGGCCAACCGATGACCAAACCCCGCAACAAGCAGGGTAAACCCGCCAGCGACGATCCGGTGCTCATCGCCCTCGGCGAGCAGATTGCCTCCAGGCGCCGCGCTTCGGGGCGTTTGCAGCAGGACGTCGCCGACGCCGCCGGCGTGTCCCGCTCCACCCTGCACACCATCGAGCACGGCGGCGCCGGCGTTCGGTGGGAGAAGGTCATCTCGGTGGCCCACACCCTGGGCCTGAAGGTTGTCCTGGCGGAGTCGGACTGACACTTTCCGCCGGAATCTGTCAGCGCACCGCATTGCGCCTGGTCAGAAATCGGACCTGACAGATTTCGCAAAATCTGTCAGGGAGGGACAAATAGTTCCACGCCCGCGCCGGAACCCGGGAACTATTTGCGCGATCTCAAAAACCGACCTGGGGGAAGTGAAATATTTCTCCTCCCAAACCCAAGAAAGTTCCCGGGCGGGGAACTATTTGCAAACCCGCCCCTAGTCCAGTTCACCGCGGCGCCGGCGGCGTTCTTCATCCTCGCGGCGTTTGCGTTCGGCTTCTTCGCGGGCGCGGCGCTCCTTGAACCGGTTCTTCTCGATGTTCCAGAGGAACTCTTCGTCATCGTCAGGACCTTTAATGACCGGCTTTTGGGGCTCCTGAGTGCCGCGCTGGCTGCCGTAGCGCTGCGCGGAGCCGGGGCCAAAGGCGCGCCACATGAGGATGACGGCCAGGATGATCAGTGCAAGGAGTAGCAATCTTCCCATGGTTTTAAACATACTTGCCCGCCGGTTAGGGTTAGCCATGTGAATGAGGAAACTTCTCCGCAGGTAGATCCGCAGGCTAAGTCGCGCGCGAATAGGGCGGTCGCGGTGTATGGCGTGTTGCGGTTGGTGTTGTTCATTGCGCTGACGGTTGTGATTCAGCTCTTCGCAGTGCTTATCGACGCCCCCGTGCCCGTCATCATGTCCGCCCTCCTTGCCCTTATCGTGGCGTTCCCGCTGTCCATGCTGGTGTTTAAGCGCCAGCGGTTGGAGGCGAACGCGGCGGTGGCGGAGCTGAAGCGCCAGCGCGATGCTCGCAAGGAGTGGATCCAGAGCGAGCTCGCGGACCGCTAGAGGCGCCGGCAGCGCAGCGCGGACAGTCGGCGCGAGCAGCCAGGGCGCCGATAGCCGTCGCTAGCGGCCGAGTTCGTGGCTGAGCGCCTCGAGTTCGCCGCCGCCGGCCATTTGGTGGGTGAGCTCGTCGAGCGTGACGTTCTCGCGGGGTTCATCGAGTTCCTGGCGGCCGAGTTTCAGGATGGTGAAGTGGTCACCGACCAGGTAGGCGTGGTGGGGGTTGTGGGTGACTAAGACGACGGCGATGCCGCGGTCGCGAGCGGCCGCCACGAAGCGTAGGACCACGCCGGATTGTTTGACGCCGAGGGCGGCGGTGGGCTCGTCGAGAATAAGCACGCGGGCGCCGAAGTAGACGGCACGTGCGATGGCGACGACCTGGCGTTGGCCGCCGGAGAGGTTGCCGGCATCGACGTCGACGTCGGGGATGTCGATGCCCATTTCGCGGAGTTGTTCGGCGCAGATCTGTTTCATTTCGGTGTCGCGGAGTGCACCGAAGCGGCCGGTGAGTTCTTGGCCGAGGAAGAAGTTGCGCCACACGCTTAACTCGTCGACGATCGCGAGCGTTTGGTGCACGGTGGCGATGCCGGTGTCGATGGAGTCGCGGGGGGAGGTGAAGGTGGTGGGGGTGTCGTCGATAAGCAATTCGCCCGATGTGGGCTGATGGAGCCCGGCGAGGATCTTGATCAGCGTGGACTTGCCTGCGCCGTTGTCGCCGAGGACACAGGTGACTTCGCCTTCGCGGACGGTCAGGTTCACGCCGCGCAGGGCGTCGAAGCTGCCGTAGGACTTGGTGATGTTTTTCAGTTCAATGACAGCCACTTAGCGCCCCTTGGTGTATTTGGCGAAGGACGTGTTGGTGAACACGGCGAAGAGCAGCGTTGCGCCGAGGAAGAACTTGAACCAGTCGGGGTTCCAGCCGGCGTAGACGATGCCCTGGTTGGTCAGGCCGAAGATCAGCGCGCCGATGGCGGTGCCCACTGCGGTGCCGCGGCCGCCGGTCATGGCGCAGCCACCGATGACGGCGGCAATGATGTAGAGGAATTCGTTGCCCACGCCTTGGCCGGCTTGGATGGAGTCGAAGGCGAACAGAGTGTGCATGCCGACGAACCAGGCGGCGAAGCCGACACCCATGAATAGCAGGATCTTCACGCGGCGAACCGGCACGCCGACGGCGCGGGCTGCGTCCTGGTCGCCGCCGACTGCGGTGATCCAGTTGCCGAACTTGGTGCGAAATAGCACGAACGATGCGATGGCGACGAACAGGATCCACCACAGCACGGTCACGTTGAGGGTGACGTCGCCGATGTTGAAGGTGCCGGCGAAGACTTTGCGGGCGGACGGGAAGCCCTCCATGTCGGCGATGGTCGGCGTGGCCACCTGGCCGGTGATGAACTTAGTTAAGGCGAGGTTGAGGCCCTGCAGCATGAGGAAGGCCGCCAGGGTGATCAGGAAGCTCTCGATGCCGGTGCGTGTGACCAGGTAGCCGTTGAGTGCGCCGATGGCCAGGGAGATGCCCAAAGCCATGAAGGCGCCGACCCACGAGTTGAGGTGCAGGTTGTAGTTCAGCATCGTAGCGGCGAGCGCGGCGGTGGTGACGGCGACGCCTGAGGACAGGTCGAATTCCCCGCCGATCATGAGCAGTCCGACGGCGAGCGCCACGATGCCCAGTGTCGACGACGCGTACAACGTGGTCGCAAACGCTTCAAAGGAACGGAACGCGGGCGCGACTGACAGGAAGAACGCGAAGATGGCGATGAAGCCGAGCAGGGACGCGAACTCGGGGCGCCGGATTAGTTTGGATAGGCCGGTGTGGGTGCGTAGTCGGTCGTCGCCGGAGGTTGATTCCTCGCGCGACTCGTCGGCTGTGACGGTAGTGCTCATCGCATACCTGCCTTTGCGGCCTCAGCGACCTTGTCCACATTCGACTTATCGACGAACGACGGCCCGGTGTACACCGGACGACCTCCACCGAGGGTGCCGCCGTTGCGTTTCGCGACCCACAGCGAGTCCACGGCAAGGTAACCCTGCAGGTACGGTTGCTGGTCGACGGCGAAGGCGACGCGGCCGTCGGCGATGGCGTCGACAAGCTCGGCGTTGGTGTCAAAGGTGGCAACCTGCGCCTCGGAGCCGGACTGTTTCACGGATTCGGTGGCGCGCATGGCCACCGGCGCTTGGAGGGCAAACACAGTGTCGAAGCTCTTGTCCTGCGACAGCTTCGAGGTGATCGTGGACTGCACAGAGGTGAGGTCCTGGCCGTTGACGTAGAGCAGTTCGACGTCGCCGCCGAGGCCGTTACGCACGCCGTCGCAACGCGCTTCCTGCGAGGAGTTGCCCTGCTCATGGATGATGCACAGGACCTTCTTCTTGCCTTCTTCCTTGAGGCGCTCGCCGGCGGCGTTGCCCGCCACGGTTTCGTCTTGGCCGAAGAAGCCGGTCATGCCGTAGTCCTGGTACTTGCTCATGCCGGCGTTGAGGCCCACCACGGGGATGCCGTGATCAACGGCGTTGCGGGCCGCCGGGCCGATGGCCTCGGCGTTCGGCATGGTCACGGCGATGCCGTCCACACCGGCGTCCACGGCAGAGCGCACCAGGTTCGCCTGGTTGGGGGCCTGCGGGTCGGAGGAGTAGCGCAGCTCGATGTTGTCTTTTTTGGCTGCGTCCTCGGCGCCCTTGCGCACGAGGTCCCAGTAGGTGTCGCCCGGTGCGCCGTGGGTGACCATGGCGACGACGTAGCGCGGGGTGTCTACGCCGCCGGCGGTGTCTTCGGTGTTTTCTGCTCGCGGGGCGCCGCCTGTCGACGAGCACCCGGCGAGCATCGTCGCAGCCATCAGCGCTGCGGCAACGAGTGTTTTCCGTGCCTTGAGCATTACAAGAGTGTGATCCAAAGCACCCTATTTGTCAAGGTCAAAAGACCCCGGCGATGATCAACATGGCTGGTAGTGCCAGGAATGTGGTGAGGAAGACGGTGTCGCGGCAAATTACTTCGCCGGAGCGGTACGTGGCCGCGTAGTTGTACACGTTCTGGGCGGTCGGCAGCGCACACAGGATCAGGGCGGCGTACATGTCGCTGCCGGTCAAGCCCATTTGCGTAGCGACGATCCACGCCACCGCCGGCATGCCGATGAGTTTGAGGGCGGTAGCGGTGATCGTCGGTAAGCGGTGGCTCTGGAGGACCTTCTCGCCCGTGAGCGACGCGCCGAAACTCATGAGGATCAGCGGGATGGAGGCGCCGCCGAGGATTTCCAAGGGGGCCAGCACCGGTTCGGGCACGGTCCACGAGGAAGCGGACACGGCAAAGCCCGCGAAGGCCGCAACAACAACCGGGGCGGTCAGACCAGCAAGGACCGACTTGAGCACGCCCGACGCGCCGCGGTCCAGACCTGCGATAACGATGGGGGAGAGCACCGCCATCTGCAGCACCAGCGCCGGGATGACGTACGTCGGATCGCCCAGCACATACGTGGCAATGGGCAGGCCGATGTTGACCGAGTTGTAGTAACTCGACGACGCCGCACCCGCCATCGTCTCCGCCGTGTCCTGCTTGAACCACACGGCGCTGATGATCCAGTAAATGATCATCGTGGCCACCGTGGCAATCGCGATGACCAAAATGACCGGGGAGAAAAACGCGTCCGTGTCCGAGACCGCCACTGAGGAGAAGATCAGCGCCGGGGTGGCCACGTAGAACGCGATGCGGTTGAGCTGTAGACGTTGCTCGCCCGGTCCAATGACGCCTTTGTGAGCAAGCCACCACCCCGCTGCGATGACAGTGAAGATGATGGCAAAACCGGTAAGGACGTCAAGCATGCCGTTACCTTAGAACGTCTCCTTCGGGACGTACTCACTCCACCCGAAATCGCTCTCGTTCGGCATGTCGGAGGTGTACGGCACGGGCTCGCCCGCGCCGCCGAAAATCGCTGAGCCCACCGACGCCATGGCCAGGGCTGTCACCACCGACCAGATCAGCATCGCCTTGCCGTTCATGCCCAGCACCGGGATGAGGTCCTTGCCTTCAGCGCCGCTGCGCACCTTCATAATTGCCGCTACCGCAAATGGCAGGGCAATAAACGCCGCAAGCGCAGGCTTTGCAGAGATGGCCAGCACGATCGACATCACGAACGGGACGAGGGTGAGGAAGGTGAAGAGGCGGCGCGAGGAGTCGTCGCCAAGCCGCACTGCAAGCGTGCGCTTCCCGGCCTCGGCATCGGTGGGGATGTCGCGGATGTTGTTGGCCAGGTTCACCGACGCGGAGATCGCACCCACCGCGACGGCGCACAGGAGTGCCTCCCACGACACGAACCCGGTCTGGGTGAACGCCGTACCAATCACGGCGACCAGTCCGAAGAAGATAAACACGGACACTTCACCGAATCCGGAGTATCCGTACGGGCTTTTGCCGCCGGTGTAGAACCAGGCCGCGGCGATGCACAGCGCGCCAACCAGGATGAGCCACCACGCGCCCGAGGCGATGGAGAGGATGATGCCAAACACGGCAGCCACCGCGAACGACGCAAACGCGGCGAGCTTCACATGCTCCGGCTCCGCAAGCCCGGCCGCGGTCAGGCGGGTCGGGCCGGTGCGGTCCTCGTCCGTGCCGCGGATGCCGTCGGAGTAGTCGTTGGCAAAGTTCACGCCGATGATAAGCGCCCACGCCACGATGAACGCCAAGATTGCGTACTCCAGGTCCGCGAGCCCGTAGAGGGCGGCGGCGCCGGTGCCGGCGATGACGGGGGCGAAGGCGTTTGGCCAGGTGTGGGGGCGTGCGGCCTCCCACCAGTGGTGCAATGTGGCGGAATCAGTCATGCACTCCATCATGCACCCTTGCGCTGCGGTGGGCTAGGGTAGTTCGCCATGTGGATTGACTATGCCGTGCGCCAGGGGCTCGTGGCGACGAGCGCGTTTGTGCGGCTGCCAATCCTGAACCACGCCGCGCAACACGCCGATATTGCCTTCCCTACCAGCGGGGATACCGTTATTTCCCTGACCACACACGGCTCGAGGGTGAAGTCGGCGGCGTCCGCGATCGCCTCGCTGCTCGTGGGCACGAAACGCCTGCCGGTGCATTTGTGGCTCGACCCGGTGGACTTTCATGCACCGTGGCCCGCCACCTTGCGCGGGCTCGTGGACCGTGGCCTGCACGTCCATAAGTCCCCCGGCGGCCTCGGACCCCACACGAAGTACTTCGGTACCTTCCAGGAACTACCCGGCCACAGCGTGATCACGGTTGACGACGACGTCCTCTACCCCCGCAACTTCGCCGAAACCCTCCTTGCAGCCGCCGACCCCGCCAACGTCACCGCATTCCGCGCCCACCGCATCACGCTTGATTGCGACACCATTGCCCCCTACAAAAAGTGGCGCCCCGTCCGCACCACCGAGCCATCGCACTTGAACTTCGCCACCGGTGTGGACGGCGTGCTGTACCCACCGAACATGGTGGAGTTCGTCGCTTCCCGCGGCACAGCGTTTCTCGACGTCACGCCTCGCGCCGACGACGTCTGGCTCAACCACTGCGCGCTTCGCGCCGGGTTCCCCGTCCGTCAGGTCTCAGGCCGTCCCGCCTCCTTCCCCTTGGTGCCCGGCTCCCAACGGGTGCGGTTGTCGCGCGACAACCTCGCCGGCGGCAATGACACCCAAATTGCCGCAACCTACACCGCGAAGGACGTGAACCTGCTCCTCGCTGCGGTGTAGTGGGTGTACACGGCGGTGGAGGACTACGCTTTTACGCGTGAGCACACCATCCACCCCACGGTGGTTCCGTCCGGCGCAGCTGACTGCGCTGGGTTTTCTCGTACTGATCGCGTTCGGCACTGCGTTGTTGTGCATGCCGTTCGCCTCAGCCGACGGCACAGCAACGCCGTTCATGGATGCCTTGTTTACCGCCACGTCCGCCACATCGCTGACGGGCCTGGTCACGGTGGATACCGGCAGCCACTGGAGTATCGCGGGCCGCGTCATCGTTATCACGCTGATCCAGGTCGGCGGCCTGGGCATCATGAGTATTGCCTCGCTGACCGGCATGCTGCTGACTGGCCGAGTGAAGTTGCGGTCGCGCTACTCTACGGCTGCTGAAGGGCGTCCGATTTTGGAAGGCGGGGTGCGTGCCACGCTCGTCGCTACGCTATTGCTCACCTTCGCCTTCGAACTGTTTGTTGCAGTGATCCTGTTCTTCCGCTTCATGGTCGAATACGACATGCCGGTCCTCAGCGCGGCGGGCGAGGGGATCTTCCACGCAATTTCCGCGTTTAACAACGCCGGGTTTGGGCTGCGCTCGGACAGCCTGATCTCGTACAACTCGGACGGCTGGATCCTCCTGCCGCTGGCAGGCGCGCTGATGATCGGCGGGCTCGGCTACCCGGTGCTTTCCGAGTTGGTTGGCCGCAGCCGGGAGCGCTTCCGCGGCCTGCTGCGCGGCACACCAGTCAGCGCCCGGAGACTTTCAGTAACCACCCGCATTACCCTTGCTGGCACAACGTTTCTGGTGCTCTCCGCCATGGCGCTCATCGCCGTGCTGGAGTGGCGAGGATTCCTTGCAGACATGTCCACGGGCACGAAGCTCCTCAACGCGTTCTTCAGCGGCGTCACCCCGCGTACCGCCGGGTTCAATTCCATCGACTACGCCGACGCCCACCCGATCACGCTCATGGTCACCGACATCTACATGTTTATCGGCGGCGGCTCCGCAGGTACCGCGGGTGGCATCAAGATCACCACCGCGATCGTGCTGATTGCCGCCATGGCAGCTGAGTTTGGCGGGCGTGACCAGACCACCGTGGGCAAACGCACCGTCCCAAAGTCGGTGGTCCGCCAGGCCATGACGGTCGCCGCCGCAGGCGTTACTGCGGTCACCCTCGGCGTGGCCGCGCTCCGGGTGTTCGACCCCCAGTTCACCGCGGACCAAATCAGCTTCGAGGTCATGTCAGCCTTTGCCACGACAGGCCTATCCACGGGCATTACCTCGTCGCTAAGCGTGCCCTCCCAACTCGTGCTGTGTCTTTTGATGTACCTCGGGCGCATTGGCCCGTTCACTCTCGTGGCGGCGCTTGCCGCCCGTAACGTCGTGCGCAGGTACGACTACCCAGTAGAAAGGCCTTTCATTGGCTAGCTTCCCCGGCTCCCTGTTGCGGAGCAAACAACGCATCGACATCCCACCGGTTGTGGTCATCGGCCTCGGCCGCTTCGGTGGCGCGCTTGCCCACGAACTGACCCGCCACGGCGTAGAGGTCCTCGGCATCGACGTTGATGAGCGACTCGTGCGCGATCATGCGCCATTGCTTACCGACGCCATCGTGGCCGACACCACCGACCTCGAAGCCCTGCGCCAACTCGGTGTCCAAGAAGTGGAACGTGCCGTCATCGGCATCGGCTCCGCGCTCGAGGCATCTATCCTCACCGCCTCGAACCTTGTCGATCTCGGCGTACCTGACATCTGGGCCAAAGCCGACTCCGAATCCCACGCCCGCATCCTGCAACGCCTCGGCGTCGCCCACGTCGTCCGCCCAGAGCACGACACCGGCCGCCGCGTCGCCCACCTGCTCGGCGGACGCTTCCAGGACTTCGCCGAACTTGCCGAGAATTACGGCGTGATCAAGATGGTCCCGCCACGCCCGCTACTCGACGGCCCCTGCGACGCCTCGCGTCTCTGGGACAAACACCGCGTGCAAGTGGTGTCAGTGCGCAACGGCTCAGGCCAGTGGCACCCATTCGCACCAGGCATGGAACTGACCGCTTCCGACCTGGTCGTGCTTGCCGGTGCGCCCGACGACCTGGAGCGGTTCTCACAGCTGTAGGTGGTCTGTTTCTGCTGCGGTGTAGGGGTGTCATGTACCGTCGTGGCATGTCGCACACACCCCGCAAGCCGATCCCCAAAGTTGCTTACGCTCCGATGCTAGGCCTGGAAACCTATGTGCGCGCACGGGTTGAAAAGGACGCGTCACACCTCGTCCAACTTCGTGCATCTGCGTTGAACCAATGTGTTTACTGCCTGGCAATGCACCGACGGGACGCAAGGAAAGATGGCTGGTCCAAGGAGCGCGTCTCGCAGGCGGAGAACTGGACCGACAATCGCGAGCAGTTCACCGAAAAAGAACGAGCCGTTCTCGAACTGACCGATGCAGTGACGAGAATCAACGGCGAGAGCTCCGTTCCGGATGAACTCTGGGAACGCGTCGAGGAGCAGCTCGGCGAAAAGGAAGCACGAAACGTATTGATGGCGATTGTCGCAATCAACGCGTGGAACCGCATCGCCATCACCACCCGGATGGATCCACGAAGCCTTTCACGAGTCGACGCGTTTGACCTCGGTAATGAATGACAAACATTGAAGCCCTGCGCCGTTAGTCTCAGTCCATCTGCAGCACGGCGCGAAGTTCCGCGAATAGCTCCGGGCGCAGCCGGTGTATGACCGTCCTGCCCTGGCGGCTCTTTTCTAGGAGGTCGGCCTCGGTAAGCATTTTGAGGTGGTGGGAAACTGTCGGTTGGCTTAGCCCGGAGCGTTGCGTGAGTTCGTTCACGCTCATCGGCTCGCAGCCCTCTTCGGCGATTCTGGAGAGAAGTTGTAGCCGGCCGGGGTCCGCTAAAACTTTGAACAGGTCCGCGTAACGCGTCGCGTCGTCTTCGGAGAGCAAACCGGAGCCCAGTGAGCAGCAGTCGAGGTCAGTGTTTTCTGGAGTGGCGACGTAATCGTTCATACTTCCTACCTGGTTATATTGGCAGTGATAAATATGAGACTTAGTGTCCGTTTTGAATGCTGTCAATAGATAAGGATTCCAGATGGAAGACGCAACCTCTCAGCCAGTAGAGCGTATGTCGTTTCTTAACCGCTTCCTACCGGTGTGGATCATGCTCGCCATGGCGGCGGGCCTCGCCCTCGGCCGAGCGGTGCCGGGGCTTTCGGGCGCACTCGAGCGCCTCGAAGTCGGAAGCATCTCGCTTCCGATCGCGCTCGGCCTGCTGGTCATGATGTACCCGCCCTTGGCCAAGGTGCGCTACGACAAGACCCGCGAGATTGCCACCGACAAACGGTTAATGACCGTCTCAATCATCTTGAACTGGATCGTCGGCCCCGCGTTCATGTTTGCGCTCGCCTGGATTTTCCTGCCGGATGAGCCGGAGCTGCGCACCGGATTAATCATCGTCGGCCTCGCCCGCTGCATCGCCATGGTACTGGTGTGGTCGGACCTGTCTTGCGCCGACCGTGAAGCCACCGCAGTGCTTGTGTCCATCAACTCGGTGTTCCAGGTTCTCATGTTCGGGGTACTCGGCTGGTTCTACCTACAAATCCTGCCGAGCTGGCTGGGTTTGGAGACCACCTCGGTGGAGTTCTCCTTCTGGGCGATCGTGTCCTCTGTCCTGGTCTTTTTGGGCATACCGCTGCTCGCCGGGCTGCTGTCTCGCATCATCGGTGAGCGCACCAAGGGCCGCGACTGGTACGAAAACACCTTCCTGCCCCGGATCTCCCCGCTCGCGCTGATCGGCCTGCTGTACACAATCGTCCTGCTCTTCTCGTTGCAAGGCGACCAGATCCTCTCTCAACCGTGGACGGTGGCACGTGTGGCGATCCCGCTGCTGTGCTACTTCGTCGGCATGTTCGCTATCGCACTCGTGGTGTCCAAGGCATCCGGGATGGGCTACGCCCAGTCCGCGTCCGTGTCCTTTACCGCGGCGGGCAACAACTTCGAGTTGGCCATCGCCGTTGCGATCGGCACGTTCGGCGCCACGTCCGCCCAGGCGTTGGCGGGCACGATCGGGCCGCTTATCGAGATCCCTATCCTCGTCGGCCTCGTCTACCTCATGCGTGGGATCGGCCCGAAACTGTTCCCGGGCGATCCCACCTTGCCCAAGTTGTCCTAAGGAGGCGTTATGAAGCCCTCAGTCCTGTTTGTGTGCGTCGGCAACGGCGGCAAGTCCCAGATGGCGGCGGCGCTCGCAGAGAAGCACGCGGGTAGCCAGCTCGGCATCCACTCCGCTGGCACCAAACCTGGTACGTCGCTGAATCAGGAATCGGTCGAGGCGATCGCGGAGGCCGGCGCCGACATGTCGCACGGCACGCCCAAACCCATCGATCCCGAACTGCTGCGCAGCGTTGATCGCGTCGTGGTGCTCGGCGAAGACGCGCAGGTAGACATGCCCGACGACGCCCGCGGCACGCTGGAGCGCTGGCGTATCGACGAACCCTCGCACCGCGGCATCGAGGGCATGCAGCGCATGCGTCTTGTGCGCGACGACATTGACAATCGCGTGCGCTCGCTTATCGACGAACTCCTGTAGCGCCCTAGTACGCCGGGATCATCGGGATTCGCTGCTTGTTGCGCAACCTCGTCGCCTGCATGCGCGCCGGCGACGTGCCGCGGTAGTGGGTGGTGGAGGGGGAGGTTGCGTACTTCGGATTACTAGACGGTTTTCGGGAGCGTTGCTTCTCGATCCTCACACCGCCGCATTGTGGCACGAATTACATGGTTGTGCTTTGTGAGTGGAAAGCGGGGGCGAAGCCGCAAGCTCAAGAATGTTTAGGACGTGCGATGCCGTTCCGGTATGAGGGCGAAGCCGCCGTAACCGCGAGGTAAAAGCCCCCTCTCATATGACGCTGATCTTACGGGAAGCTCGGAGGGGGTCTCGATTGATTTCAATATAACTAAAGTTGCGTAACTTAGGCAACGGAATGAGACGTAGGAGGGAGTAACGATGCACGCGGAGACTAACTCACCGCGGTCCGAGACCGCTTCCTGGTTCGCGGATAACCAAGCCAACTGGGATTCACGGGCCCACGCCCACATGTTCGGCAACTACGGCGGTAAAGATGAGTTGATCGCGGACAAGGCAGCTATTAGCGATGTCCTCGCGGTGGACATTGACCGCTTCGGCGACCTCACCGGGAAGTCCGTGTGTCACCTGCAATGCCACGTGGGCACCGACACCATCGGATTTGCCCGCCGCGGAGCCTCCCGAGTCATCGGCGTGGATCTCTCTGCGGAGTCACTCAAATACGCCCGCGAATTCGCCGCCCAAGCCGACGCGGACGTGGAGTTTATCCAGAGCAACGTCTATGACGCTCGAGAAGCGGTCGACGGCGAATTCGATCTCGTCTACACCTCCGCAGGTGTGCTGTGCTGGCTTCCGCAGGTGCGTCGATGGGCGGAGGTCGTCGCAAAGCTGCTCGCTCCCGGCGGCATGTTTTTCATCCGCGACGACCACCCCATGTTCATGACAATCGGAGAGGACGTTTCCCAAGGTCTGCGCATTGAGCAGCCGTATTTTGAAATGCCTGATCCGCTCACCTGGGAGGACGAGGAAAGCTACGTCACCACTCCAGGAGCGCCAAAACTTGCTAGCCCACGCAACCATCAGTGGAACCACTCTCTCGGCGAAATTGTTACTGCGCTCATCGACGCGGGGCTGACCGTCACCGCTCTTGAGGAAACTCCGTACTCCGCGTGGTGCCCGTGGCCGGAGCTGATGGTCGAAGACTCCCGCGGTTTCATCCTCCGCGATAATCCCGAGCGCCTACCACTCCAATTCGCCATTACCGCAACAAAGCCCTAAGAGCCTTTGCCTATCGACGAACCTTCGGTGGGCAGGCAAACCCAAAAGGACACGGGAGGCGATAGTCGAGGTTCACCGAAGGGTTGTATCTAAAAACCATCTGCGATATTCTCGTGTCCACACTGCAGCCGTTGACCCTCCATAAATCAGGAGAGAGCCGAGGACTGCAGTTTTTCGTTATACTCAGCTCATAGCAAACCACTCAAGAGTGGACACCAACGTGAAGAGGCTTCCTCGGTATCTAGCTAGTGTTCTGTTGAGGAGGGGCCCTCGCCGGTGGTTTTGAGTATCAATAACCGTGCGTGCCCCAATACCCACCGAACAGTCCCAACCAACGCGGACTTTCCCACCTAGGAAAGCCGGTACACCTCGTAGTCGCCGGGAACGCCCGCTCCGGGAACATGCGCAAGTCCGAGCCTCACAGCTAGGCCAATCGACGCCTCATTCACAGGGTCGATGATGGCAACGATGGGGAACGTCGGGAAGCGCTCGCGGGCGCTCGCAATCGCGGCGGCTGCGGCTTCCTTGGCGTAGCCCTGGCCTTGCGATTCGGGTGCGAACCGGTAGTAGAGGTTCAGGACTTCTTCGTCGGCTTCCTCGCTGTGTCGTACCCCGGTAAAGCCGATGGTCGCGCGGTCGAGGGTGCGTACCGTGTAGTAGCCCAACTGC
>NZ_KV826422.1:0-5878 GCF_001835905.1 Corynebacterium sp. HMSC034E11 | reverse complement strand
GGGTCTTCATTGTCAGCTCGGGGCGGTGCTCGTACGTGCGGGGATCGGAGTGGATGGCAAAAATGGCATCGATATCCGCATGTGTAGGCACCGACAACTCAAGCCGCGGGGTGTGCAGGGCAAACGCATCAGGCATGGTGAGTCCTGTCCTGCCGCTTGCTCCACAACCGCCACAAAGAGAACTCACCCGCGGCACTCAGTACCGGCAGGGTGGACAGGCGTACGGCGCGGCGCACCGGACGGTAGTCGCGGACGGCCCAGCCTTGGGCTTTCGCGTGGCGGCGCAGCGCACGGTCCGGATTGACGGCAACGGGGGAGCCGACCATCTCAAGCATGGGGAGGTCGTTGATGCTGTCGGAGTAGGCGGTGCACTGCTTGAGATCGTGTTGCTGCAGTAGGTCCTCAAGGAAGCGGCGGAGGTTTCCTTGAGAGACTGACCATTGTGCAAGGAATTCCCGCTGTTCTGACATGGCAATCGTGACTCTTTCGGTGGCGGTGTTAGCGTGAGCAATCATACAAGGGCGAGCGACGTAGGCACGATGAAGACGAGTTGCGATGAAGACGGTCGAGCTGATGGTGCGCTCCACGTGCGGTTCGTGCGAGCGGGTGGAGGCGCAGATCGCTCCGGTGGTGGAGAAGTGTGACACGGAGCTAGTGCTTGTCGACGTCGACCTGGACCCCGACAACGCCGCCCAATACGGCGATCGCGTGCCGGTTGTCGTCATTGATGAGGAGGAGTTTGCATGCTGGGAAGTAGACAACGCAGACCTTGAAGCCGAGCTCCTCTTTCCAACGCTGGGGGTTCTTTCGTTTTTATGTTGTTATGTTCGTTCCCGGTCCGTCGATGACGGGCGTAGCAGTGCACTCCGGGGGTGGGGCCGAGCTTCGCATCGACCCCTTCCCGTCGACCAACTCAGGTCAGCGCGGTGACGGTGCGGGCGACGCCGGAGTACGAAGGGATCCGCCAGATTGCAATAAGAAATCCAGCCCACACTCTGAGCTTGGCTCGGAGGCGGGCTGAACGATTGACATGAACCCTAGCATGAGCGAGGCTAGTTCCGCAGGCATGAAAACTCGTTTGTATCAATTTGATAGCTGTAGCTCCCCGGAGATGTTTGCTGGGCTCCTCCGCTAAGGTAAAAACTACGTAACTAGCGGGAGGTGAGTGATGACTGTTCGAATCGACATTGCAGCACCGACGTTGCGTTGGGCCCTACAGCGGACCGGCGTCACGGTTGAAGAACTTGCCCAAAAAAGCGATTTTCGGTTGGTCCGGCAATGGCTGGAAGGGGAGGTATCCCCGACGTTGCGTCAGGCCCAGCACTTGGCATCGCTTGCTTGTATCCCGTTTGGATACTTGCTTCTCGACGACCCCACGGATGACCAACCGGATTTTCCAGATTTCCGCACCGTAGACAGTAAGAAAGTAACCGAGTTCAGCCCGGAATTGAAGGAAACGATTTACGCCTGTGAGCGGCGTTTGGGTTGGTACGCCGAATTTGCTCGTGCAGAAGGCATTGAGCCCCCATGCTTCGGTGGCGAATGGACATTACGTGATAACCCGGACGATGCCGTGCGTGCATTACTTCCTCAGCTCGCCGATGCTGGATGGAAGCCAGGCAGGGCGGCTACTGGTCGAGAGAATGTGCTGGAATTAGCGGAGGCAATTGAGCACTGCGGTGTCTTGGTGATGCGAAACTCCGTACTTGGAAATAACAACCACCGCAAACTCGACATCGACGAGTTTCGTGCTTTCACACTGCTCGATGGTGCTTACCCCTTGATCTTCATCAACGGCAGTGATTGCAAAGTTGGGCAGTACTTTAGCCTTGCTCACGAGCTAGGCCACGTGCTACTCGCTGCAGAAGGGGTCACTGGAGCCATGAACGATCATCACGATGTAGAGCGATGGTGTAACAGGTTTGCAGCTGCCCTGCTTCTGCCGCAGCATGCGTTGTTGCAGGAATGGGACAGAAATCCCGATCTGAAACACATCACTGAATGGGCATACGATGCGTACCGGGTAAGCGCGGATACGACACTGTGGTCCCTTGTGGGGCAGCGCCGCCTTGGCAAACCACAAGTACAGGAATTCCTTCGGCAACGTCCCTCGAACCCTACGCCTCCGATTGTTAGTGGAGGCGGTGACTTCTTCGTCACGTTGAAGTCTCGGCTGGGTGGCCGGTTCTTGGACACAGTAACCGGCGAATATGCAGATGGCGCAATTTCTCAAGAGGAAGCTTCGCGCCAACTGGGCATTGCAAAGACTGCGACGCTGAAGAATGCGGTTACTCGTATGCAGGAGGTCGCATAGGTGTACCTCATCGATACGAATATCGTGATCGGTGCGTTCAATCACCGTCCGCGAGACATTTTTGAATCGTACGACGAGTCCGAAGACATGGTTGTTGAAGACCTTGAGTTTGGCGACCGCAAGTTCAAGATCGACTAGGGCGATTACTTTAACTTCAAGATTCCGCTGGTATCTTCCGTCCAGTCTGCTCTGGACGTGAAGCCGGGGGCAGTCAGCGAGGCAGTGGAAGGCATGTCCGAGCAGGTCGATACCTACATCGGCAAGCTCATGAAGGACGGAGTGAAGAACTCCAACAAGGTGGGCACCCTCCCGCTCGACATTGAGAAGAAGGACGCGTACAAGACGCTGGTGGCGCTGCGTAAGAAACTCAACGCCACTTCGGTTCCGAAGACTGACCGTTTCGTGATGGTTGGCCCCGAGATGGAATCGGCGTTGCTGTACGACGAGCGCCTGGACAAGGCAGTGAACAACAGCAATCTCTTGAACGGTGAGATTGGTCGCCTGCTCGGGTTCCGCATCATTTCCGCGCCGACGGTGCCGACGGTGGCGGGCCGTGAGGTGTCATTGTGGGCCACCCGATGGCTACCGCGTTCGGCTACCAGATCACGGAGGTGGCGGAATCGTCCATGCTGCCGTTCCGTTTCACCCGTGCGATTACGGGCCTCCAGGTGTACGGCGGTTCCGTGTTCCGCCCGGAGGTGCTGGCGACGGCTGAACAGGATGTGGTGGAGCCGACCACGGCGGGTGCTACCGAGTAGACGCTAGCCCGTAGCAGGCAGCGAAGGGGGTCAGGGTGTGTGCCTTGGCTCCCTTTACCCATACCTGGATGAAGGGCACACCATGAATAATCCGTATCAGGAAGAACTACTTAACCGTCTCCGTGACCATGAGAACGCGAGGGGTGAACGTGAACTGACCCGGCTTATCAACTGGGCTACATCCGCTGTGTTGAAGTACACAGCTGTGCGGACGCTCACTAAGACGATGATTGAGAAGTGGGTCAGAGTTAAGGCAGCAGGGTGTGTTCGATGCCGTCTAGGATCACATCGATGACGAGGTCGTAGTATTCCTCGGACATCGCTTCTTCTTCATCAGGGTGTGAGAGAGGCTCCAGGTAAGAGTTGACAATACTGGTCAGTCCAACAGATTGAGCCATCATAGGCTCAAGTCTGACAAGCATTTCGTGCAGGTTGTGGCGAGGCTGGATTTGATTGGATGCGCGCAGGTTTCTCGCTCCGATCGTGTGGATGATCGAGTTCGCGATAATTGTGTAGGCCACAGGCGAATTGTCACCAAACCCAGCTTCTTGTAGTTTGGCCCAGGCTCCATCGATCATCGGCAAAAACTGTTCGGTGAACTTGCCCCGCGCGAACCTGTCGGTAATCCCCGGATATGCTAACAATGCGGGGCGTAGATTGTGAGCCATAGCTCGAAACCAGGCTTTCCATTCAAGGTCCGGGTCGGGAACTTCAATCCCGACACATACCCGGTCTACAACAGCATCACAAATGGCTTCCTTGTTTGGAAAATAATGATAAATCACTGAGGGAACCACGCCCAGTTCACGGGCAATGTCCCGTACTGACCATCCCTCAACGCCACTGATCGCGCTTAACTGTACAGCTTGTTTGACAATCAGCTCGCGTGATAGCCCAGCCCTTCGCCCCGTTGGCACAGTGTTCATAAGGTGACCCTAACTTATTACTTGACCCTTACTAGAACACCATTCTACAATATCCCTAAGTGAAACAGTGTTCTAGTAATGGAGTGTAGTGATGCCCGACCCTCGTAGTAATAAGCCGACACAGAGCTCTATTGATCCAGGAGCGCAAGCGAACCTGGTAGTGGGAATCGTTTTTCTCGCCTTTATGGGGCAAATGATTCTCAATCCGATCATCGCGCCACTGTCACGACAGATGGGATTGCGGGAATGGCATATTGGCGCCACTATCTCTTTGGCAGCGATTGTACTAGCGAGCTTGAGTGCTTATTGGGGGCGAGCTTCCCAACGTGTCGGCGCTAAACGTGTACTCGCGGCCGGGCTTGTGATCGCGATCATCGCTTTGAGCGCCTTCGGTATTGTCTCCTACCTGGGGATGAACCAGGTAGTTGGCGGTGTCGGACTAGTTTTTGGTGTTGTGATCACTCGTGGTTTGCTCTATGGTGGAGGGATTTCAGCGATCGCCCCGACCGCGCAAGCCCACCTGGTCACGCATGCTGCCAGCGAGAACGGGCGGGTAAAAGCACTGGGCATGATTGGAGCGGCTCAAGGGATGGCCTCCATTGTTGGAGGTGTTACTGGAGGTGTGTTAGCCGCTGCTGGTGGCCTGCTCTTGCCCTTGGTGGTCATGCCCGTTGTGATGGTGATTGGTCTGGTTGTTCTCTTGGTGAGTTTCGCACCTCAAAGCCGAGGGCAACTTTTTGCAAAGCCTCAACGGATTCGCTTCACTGATCCGCGTGTAGCTCCCTGGCTAGCAACTGGTCTGGTGATGTTTCTTGTGTTTTCTTCTGTTGCTACGATTTTTGGATTCACTGTCCAAGACCGCTTCGCCCTGTCGGCAACTGCGACCGCAGGTATTTCCGCGATTTACCTGACCATCATGGGCGTGACCATGATCATTGCCCAAGCGGTGATTGCTCCAAAGACAGGGTGGGGAGCAGCGAAGCTTTTACGTACTGGTCTGGCCATTACACTAGTTGCAACTGTGCTCATTTGGCCTACCTCCTCGCACGCTTTACTGGTTGTCGGGTGTATCGTGCTGGGGGTAGGTATGGGACTGGCGATGCCCGGGTACAACACTGGCCCAACCTTGAAGATGAGTGTAGATGAGCAAGGCGCAGTGGCTGGCATCATCAACGCTAATAATGGGTTGGCGTACGCGATTGCCCCGCTGGCTTCGACCGCCCTTTACGGGTGGAACCCGCTGGCACCCTTCGCCGTCTGTATCGCCTTGATTGCAGTGGTCGTCATCTACGCCCACACCGCACCCGCACTACGCCAATAACTATGAGCGTGCCTGAAGTAGCCGTTCCATCACGTTATCCGCAGGAGTCGGCCCCGAGTAGTCCACCAGCGAGTTGGCTTTGACGACATCGAAAATCTCGTACCAGAGCGTATTCGCCTGCTTGCTAAACGACTGAGACATGGCCACGAATGGGGACGCGATAGCTGTTAGGACCACGGATTTAATAACACTGTGGTGAGTATCCAGTAACGCCCGAGTGAGTATCGGGTAACACTCGGGCGTTGACTATGAGCCGCTACTGCGTATTGGCTTCGAGGCGCATGTTTGGTCCTTCGAGTGTGATGATCTCAGCGCCAACGACAAGCCGATTCAGTATCGACTCGGCGATGACAGCATCCGGGATGGACTTGTACCACTCATCGGGCGTGAACTGGGAGGTGACAATGGTTGATCCCCGGTGTTCACGCTCAGCAAGAATGTTGAGCAGCTGGTGTGCTGTGGCAGCATCAATCGGCGTTGTTAAGAAGTCATCAAGCACGAGTACGTCTGCCAGGTGTAAGTCTTGAAGGTTGCGTCCCTTAGTGTGGTGTAACGCTTG
>NZ_KV826421.1:98714-177247 GCF_001835905.1 Corynebacterium sp. HMSC034E11 | reverse complement strand
CACAACGTAAACCAAAGTCAAACCCAAGTTCAACCAGCGTTTACCTTGCACAGTAACCTCATGAAATTAACTTGTTCCCTCTCGCCAGCCCCTCAAGGCCGCTCGAAGCAACGGATGAAGATATAACCACGAACTCACAAACAACACAAACACCCAGGCAGATGGTGGTTTCTGCCTGGGTGGTGTCGTCGATAAGCAGTTGCTTATGCGCGCTTGGCGCCTGCGAAGTTCTTCTTGCCTCGGCGCAGGACCAGCCATGTGCCGTGGAGGAAATCCTGGTCAGACGGCGCCCACGCCTCGTCTTCGACGCGCTCGTTGTTCACGTACACGCCACCTTCCTTGATGGAGCGGCGCGCTGCACCCTTCGACTCTGCAAGACCAGCACCGACGAGAAGCTCCACGATATCCGTGGTTTCGCCGGCTGGGATCTCAAAGACAGAGGTTTCAGAGACTGCCGATGCGAGGGTCTTCTCGTCGAGGTCAGTAAGTTCTGCGCGACCGAACAGAGCTTGCGATGCGAGTTCGACAGCCTCACGGGCTTCCTTGCCGTGGACCAGATCGGTCATCTCCTGCGCCAAGCGACGCTGGGCTTCACGCTTGAATGGGCGCTCCGCCACTTCGGTCTCCAGGCGGTTGAGCTCTTCCTGGTCAAGGAAGGTGAACCAACGCAGGTAACGGATGACATCGGCGTCCGCAGTGTTTACGAAGTACTGGTACCAGGTGTACGGACTGGTCATCTCGGGATCCAGCCACAGCGAGCCGCCACCAGTGGACTTGCCGAACTTCTTACCTTCGGAATCCGTCACCAGCGGAACAGTCAACGCGTGAACCTGCTCGCCGTCCATACGACGATTCAGGTCAACGCCCGCAACGAGGTTGCCCCACTGATCGCCGCCGCCAACCTGCAGCACGCAATTGTGGTTGCGGCGCAGCTGCACGTAGTCATTCGCCTGCAGCAGCATGTAGGAAAACTCGGTGTAAGAAATGCCGTCGTTCTCCAGACGACGCTTCACCGTGTCGCGGCCGAGCATCGTGGACAGCGAGAAGTGCTTGCCCACATCACGCAGGAACTCGATAACGCCAAGGTCTTTAATCCAGTCGTTGTTGTTGACCAGGCGTGCTGCATTGTCGCCATCAAAGTGCACGAAGCGCTTGAGCTGGCCGCTGATCCGGTCCGCCCAATCACGGACGGTGTCCGCGGAGTTCATAGAACGCTCCCCCACATCGCGCGGGTCACCGATCATGCCGGTAGCGCCACCAGCAAGCACGATCGGTGTGTGGCCTGCTTCTTGGAAGCGGCGCAGCATGAGCAGCGGAACGAGGTGGCCGGCGTGCAGCGAGGGACCAGTCGGGTCGAAGCCGCAGTACAGCACGATCGGCTGCTCGGTTTCCTTCCGTAGTGCGTCGAGGTCCGTGGACTGGTTGATCAGCCCGCGCCACTCAAGCTCATCAATGATGTTTTTGCTCATTGGGTTTTTCTCCGTCTTCTACTTTGCCGAGATGTATGGCCCTGCTTCGTCGATGAGCAGAACTGGGATGCCGTCGTCAATGCGATAGGCAATGCCGAGGCGTTCGTTGACCAGCAGCTCCCGCTCTTGGTCATACTCCAGCGTTCCCTTGTCTTTGGGACACGCGAGGACGTTAAGAAGCTTCGGATCCAGACTCATGCTTTCGGATCGTACCCGCTGCCTCCGTGGTAGCTGTCGTCGAGTCCGGGCAACTCACCGAGCTCTTGACGCAGGAACTGCGCTTGTGAATCCATGGCGCGCAGATTGTCGTCCAAAATCCCCTGCTGCACCCGCTCAGCAGCGCGAGTGAGCGTGGTTAAAGAGTCCACAACCACGCTCACCGCAGACTTGTCTCGGTACTGAGGGGCATCAAGGTACGTATCGACGACCTCCGGGTAGTACACGTTGACTACATTCCACATCGTCTGCCGGTGCTTAGGCGTCGGCTCGAGGTGTTCCCACTCGGACAATACGAACTTGGAGGCTTTTTCAAACGCTCGCGCCTGCATCATCACCTGACGTGGTGGCTTCGCCGATTCCAACCGATCAGTCGTTTGCCGCAGCGCATTCTCGAGAACTTGCGACGTGGGCAGGGTTGGTGCTGCTGGAAGTTCCTTGGTTTTCCGGGACGGCGCAAGAGCCGCGCCGGCGCCATACGCGGCCGCCGCGGCGACCGGCCAGAACAGTCCGATACCTACCGCAATATGAACCACAACCACGAGGGTAGCCAGCACCAACCCAAGCTGGTTCTTGGGTGAGGCGAAATACCGGGCTGCTTTTCCCGCAGACGAATTATTGGAATCCACGAATCTCCTTAAAGGCAGCAGCCAGGTCGCCACCAAGCGCGTCAAACACCTCACCACCGGTGAGATCTGCAAGTGCTTGCATCTCTATCGCATTAGCATCGCCGTACAAGATAACGAACACAGGCACGTTACGCAGCTGTTCTGGCAATGCTTCATACTGCCTCTTGAATTCGACATAGTCTGGGGCAACGGTGCTTTCACCATCACTCAGCAAAACTATCGACGGAATACCTCCGTTCGGGTCCGTATTCCTCAATGCCTTCAGCAAGGTTTCATACACCGCGGTTCCGCCCTCAGCCTGGAGACCATCGACGAAGTCAGATAGTTTTTCAGCAGACTTCGGATCTTCCCGGGAGAAACGAACTGTCAACGGTTCGTGTGGTGCGAAATCAAAGGCTTGCAACGTGACGGTTTCCCGGTCGCGTAGGGAGACGTCACCGGTGAGTGTTGAAGCGGAGCCGTCGATAAGCGAGTGCATGATGCTTTTCAGCGACGCCAACCGCTGCCCTTCCATCGACCCGGAAGTATCTAGCACAAACGTTGTTCGGCCTGGTTTGCGGTAGGAGTTGTCGTACGCATAAAGCAGCTCATCGACGACTCCCTCGTTGGCTGGGAACGGCAGCTCGATGACGTGTTGGTTGGCTATCTCCACCGGCACGTTATCCACGCCGGTCACAGGCCTGCGATAGGTCTGAGCGATGTCCTCTTGGTGTTCCAGGAGCCAGCGCGACAGCTCTTCTACCCGACCCCGCGCGTCTGCATGCGCAGGGTTAGCCAGTGCCGATAACGGGTAATCTGCGGAAATCACGCCATCGGCGGGGACAACAACCTCAATAGGCACACCTTGGGCCTTTAGCTGGTGAAGTGTTGCTTCGTAGTTGATGATGCCATCGCCTCGGGACGAGTCATTGACAAACGTCTCAGCCAGCCACCCGGAAGAACCGGAAACCATAGATTGCGCTTCGAACATTTCCTTGAGCTGTGGCCCAACGCGCTCCAAGTCAGTAGGGGAAATCGCATCGCCGGTGTCTGCGAGCGCAGTCGCCACCGAGACGAGTGCGGAGAATCCCGAGTTCGAGGCTTGCGGGTTGGTCATCCCGAACGTGAACTTGCCGCTTGCGGCAGCGTCGGCAAACTCGGCCCAGGTGGGCTGCTTGGTGTCCCAGCCGAGGCGCTTTGCGCTGTCCTCCCATACACCGAACGCGACGGGGCTTGTGGCAATCTTTGTCTCACCGTCCAACTTGTCGGAGGCGCCGATCAGGTTGACGTAGCGGTTCGTAGCAAACCATGTGGCATCCACTTCCCCATCGAAACCTCCCTGTTTGAGCGTTTGGGAGTTTTCTAAAGTTCCGCCGGGGAACTGCATGTCGATAGTGAAGCCGAGCTCCTCTGCTGCACGATCAACCAATTCTTCGAGGTCTTTGAGCTCGGTTGCAGCGACAATGGTCAGATCGGCATTACCGCTGGGCCCTGCGCCGGATGTATCAGGAGTATTGGAAGTGCCTTCTTCGAAAGTGCTACACGCGACGAGCACCAGAGACATGAACGCAGCAAGCGCCGCGACGAGGCGATTCATTATTCCTCCTCCTTCACCGGTGCGGGTGCTCCGCCATAGCGTTGACCGACACCGTCGATGAGTTGTTCAAGCCTGTCGTAGGAGGGTGGGTCGATGGAATTGACGTAATCCGCAGGCGCATCGAGCCCTCGATCCTCCATCTCTTGGGCCAGGTTGCCTGAGGTCGCGGGCCGGAATCCGTGGTACGCGGCCAGCCTTTGTAGCTCGGGGTCGTTGGTGAGCAGACGACCGAGTTCTCTACCGCCCTCGCTCACCCCGACGATGCCGTGGTTAGCCAGCACTGTCGGACTGAGTTGCAGCAGCACCATATCGTCGCGGATTCGGGAATTATCTCGCATCTGCTCACCAATGAACTGTGCTTCGTACACCATCACCATCGGTACCGCTCCCATGCCTTGGCTGAGGTAGTCCGCAAAAGGGCCAGAGGATGAGGCTTCGCTGTATCCCTGAGCGGTGAAGAAGGGCGCGATCTCGTCGACAAGAAAACCAACGTCATTGGCGCGATCGGGTTCTCGCTGTGCTACCTCCCACGCCAACAGCGACAGATACATCGCGGCGGAGTTTGAGGTGCGGATATCTGTCGAGCGGATCTGTACATTGCGTGGCGACGGAAACGCGTCCCCGAGGTCGCGCCATCGTTTTCCGGAGCGGGCCAAGTCCATGTACTTGTTCACGTCCAGTGTGTAAGCGCCGTTCTGCTCAGCCACGACTCCCTCAGCTACCAGTAGATCCGCAATCGGCTTCCAGCTCGCTACCGCCATCGGGGAGAAGAACGGGAAATCCACCGAGTAGCCACTGCCCTGTTCGCGCACCTTTTGCGTGGCAGGCCCGGAAGACGGGAAAACGAAATCTTGTGCGGCAATATCCGTGGTGGTAGCTATCTGGCGGGACCCCGCTGTTGTCACGCTGACGCTGTAGCCCAACGCTGCAAGTCTGTCCTTGACCTGGGGGTCTTCAAAGAAAGCCCGCTTTTCAGAGCCGATCACTCCGTGGAGTTGCTGCACGTCTCCATGAGACTGGCGATTTGATTCAGCGCCACTGTCTTTTTCGTCGCCATCACTGCCAAAGGGAAGAAGCCCCCGGCCTAACGCAACTGCGGCGATGACCACTGCAATAAAAATGAGGCCAAGCACCACGGAGACTGACCGTCCCCGGGGCTTGGCTTCATAGGTATTTGGCGCATCCATATCCCAATGCTAAAGGGAAACTCTGAACTGCGCTCTGCGAACGTGTATTTACTTCTTCCGAACTGGCTGCTCTGCCCACTGACGCGCAGCCTTGTTCGCTTCGCGGA
The DNA here is from genome assembly GCF_001835905.1 of Corynebacterium sp. HMSC034E11. Classification (NCBI taxonomy): domain Bacteria; kingdom Bacillati; phylum Actinomycetota; class Actinomycetes; order Mycobacteriales; family Corynebacteriaceae; genus Corynebacterium; species Corynebacterium sp. HMSC034E11. The sequence continues at coordinate 172,063 of NZ_KV826421.1, read as the reverse complement.
CACGCTCCCGCTGCTCCACCACACGCGGTTTCGCAGTACCGCCGCGGGTATCGCGGGATGCGACCGCCCCATCGACAGTAAGTACCTCGCGCACTTCGGGGAGCAGACGCTTATCGACGCCCGCTAGCTCCTCATCCGTCAGATCAACAAGATCAACGCCGCGGGATTCCGCGATACGGACGCAGGCGCCTGAAGCTTCGTGTGCTTCGCGGAACGGCACACCCTGACGCACCATCCACTCTGCCAAATCGGTGGCCAGTGTGAAACCGGCGGGCGCGAGTTCGCGCATGCGATCTTCGTGGAACGTCAACGTGGAAACCAGACCAGTAAACGCCGGCAGGAGGATGGAGAGCTGCGTGACCGAGTCCACCAGCGGCTCCTTATCCTCTTGCAGGTCACGGTTGTAGGCCAACGGCATAGCCTTCAGCGTGGCCAGCAGACCAGAAAGATTACCGATCAAGCGGCCAGCCTTGCCGCGCGCGAGTTCCGGTACGTCCGGGTTCTTCTTCTGCGGCATGATCGACGAGCCCGTCGACCACGCGTCGTGCAGCGTGACGTAGCCGAACTCTGGCGTGGACCACGCGATGATCTCTTCGGCGAAGCGGGATACATCGATCGCGATCTGTGCCAGCACATATGCGGCTTCCGCAGCAAAGTCGCGGGAGGCGGTGCCGTCGAGCGAATTATCCGTCGCAGAGTCGAACCCGAGCTCTTCGGCGATCGCCTCCGGGTCGAGGTGCAGCGACGAACCAGCCAACGCACCGGAGCCATACGGTGAGACAGCCAGACGCTTGTCTGCGTCCTTGATGCGGTCCAGGTCGCGCAGCAACGGCTGAGCATGTGCCAGCAACGAGTGCGCGAGCAGGATCGGCTGTGCTGCCTGGAAGTGGGTCTTGCCCGGCATGATGGCATCCGGGTGTGCTTCCGCCTGTGCAACGATCGCATCGATCAGATCACTCACGTCGAGCGCCACGCCACGCAGTGCATCCCGCAGCCACATGCGGAACATGGCCGCAACCTGGTCGTTGCGCGAACGACCTGCACGCAGACGACCACCGATTTCAGGGCCGACTCGGTCGATCAGACCACGCTCCATTGCGCCGTGGACGTCCTCGTCTGTCGGCGAGGGGCCGAACGAGCCGTCTGCAACGTCGCGGCCGAGTTGGTCCAGGCCGTCGAGCATGACGGCGAGGTCGTCGTCGCTAAGCAAACCTGCCTTGTTCAGCACCTTCGCGTGCGCCTTGGATGCGAGCACATCGTATGGCGCAAGGACCCAGTCGAAATGGGTGGACACGGACAGCGCGAACATGGCCTCGGACGGACCACCGGAGAAGCGGCCGCCCCAAAGCGCGCCTTCGTTTGTCTTGTGGTGCTGCATTTACTTGCCGGCCTCGCGGTCGCGCTTGTTCGCGATCTGGGAGGACAGGCCGTGCAGTCGCACAAAGCCCTTGGCCAGGGTCTGGTCGAAGGTGTCGCCAGTGTCGTAGGTGGCCAGGTTGAAGTCATACAGCGAGTGGTTGGAACGACGGCCGTTGACCGTGATCTTGCCAGCGTGCAGCACCATACGAATATCGCCGGTGACGTGCTCCTGGGTGGACTCGATGAACGCATCCAGGGAACGCTTCAGTGGGCCGAACCAGAGGCCGTCGTAGACCTCCTCGGACCAGCGGGCGTCGATAAGACGCTTGTAGCGGGCGAGCTCTCGCTCAACCGTGACATCCTCAAGTGCCTTGTGCGCGGTGATCAATGCAACAGCGCCCGGGGCCTCGTAGACCTCGCGGGACTTGATGCCAACCAGACGGTCCTCAACCATGTCCAGACGGCCAACACCCTGAGCACCTGCGCGACGGTTCATCTCCTCAATGGCCTCAAGAACAGTCACCTTGCGGCCGTCGATAGCAACCGGCTTACCGGACTCGAAGGAAATGATGACCTCATCCGGAGCGTTGCCCAGCGCCGGATCCTCGGTGTAGGCGTACAGATCCTTTGTCGGCGGATTCCACAGATCCTCGAGGAAGCCAGTTTCAACTGCGCGACCCCACACGTTCTGGTCAATAGAGAACGGCGACGCTGCAGACTGCTCAATCGGCAGGTCCTTACCTTCGGCGTATTCGATGGCCTTGTCACGGGTCCATGCGTAGTCACGAGCCGGAGCGATGATTTCCAGGTCCGGGTCCTGGTTGAGGAACCCGACCTCGAAGCGAACCTGGTCGTTGCCCTTGCCGGTGCAGCCGTGGGCGACGTGGGTGCCGCCGTACTTGTGGCCAGCCTCAACCAGGTGCTTCACAATCAACGGACGGGAAATTGCAGAAACCAACGGGTACTCGCCCTGGTACATACCGTTTGCCTTGATGGTGGGCAGGCAATACTCCTCGGCGAACTCATCCTTGGCGTCCACAACAATGGACTCCACTGCACCGCAGTCCAATGCGCGCTGGCGCACTGATTCCATGTCCTCGCCGCCCTGTCCAAGGTCGAGGGAGACCGCGATCACTTCACCGCCGGTCATTTCAGCCAGGTACGGGATAGCAACGGACGTGTCCAAACCGCCTGAATATGCAAGAACAACGCGATTAGTCATGGTAGAACGATTCTCCTTCGAAAGATTTCATGAATAGTATGAGGTTACCTGCAGGGTAAAACTTTTTAGTCGCTGCCCCGGGCGTGTCCGCCGAAGAGTTCCACGGCAAGTTCTACGCCGGTGAGCGGTTCGCGTGCAAGAACAAAAATTGTGTCGTCGCCAGCAATGCAGCCGACAACCTGGTCGAGGCCTACGCGGTCAATGTAGCTGGCCAGGTACTGCGCCGCACCTGGGGGCGTGCGCAGCAGTGCAAGTTGACCCGAGCCATCCGCGGATACGACCAACTCGTCGATCATGCGGCGGAGCTTCTCACGGGGGCCAGTCTGCGCGTTTTCAAAACCATCGGCATCGCCGTTGATCGTGTAGTAGGCACGGCCGCCGCCAGATGGGCGGATCTTCTTCGCACCAAGTTCATCCAAGTCCCTCGACAGGGTCGCCTGCGTAATGTCGATGCCTTCTGCGAGCAGCAGCTCTGACAGCTGAATCTGCGAGGAAACACGAGTCTGCTCAAGCAACTCGAGGATCCGTGCTTGGCGTGCGGTACGGGATACAGGTTGGGACATTATTGGTGCTCCAGAAGCCAGGTCAGCAACGCTTTCTGCGCATGTAAACGGTTTTCAGCCTCGTCGAAGACGCGCGACTGCGGGCCATCAATGACCTCCGCGGCGACCTCGTTCCCGCGGTACGCGGGAAGGCAATGCAAGAATATTGCATCGTTTGCCGCGCGCGCCATCAGGTCCGCATCAACCTGGTAGGGCAAGAACGGTGTGCGACGATCCTTGCCGTCTTCTTCCATGCCCATCGAGATCCAGGTGTCGGTGATCACGACGTTCGCGTCTTCAGCAGCTGCAACATCATCAGTCACGGTGACACGGGCGCCGGTTTCTGCGGCGCGCTTCTCGGCGCGCTCGACAAACTCGGCACGCGGCTGGAATTCCTTGGGCGCGATAACAGTGATGTCCATCCCCGCTGTAGCGAAACCGATCAGGTACGAGTTAGCCATGTTGTTGTCACCGTCGCCGAGGTACACCGCTTTCAACCCCTTCAAACCAGCGGCACCTTCCTCGGGGCAGAACTCCTCGATGATGGTTTGCAGGTCCGCCAGGATCTGGCATGGGTGCAGGTCATCGGTAAGTGCATTGACCACAGGAACGGTGGCTGCCTCAGCCATGTCCACGAGGTTCTGGTGATCGTAGGTGCGCCACACAATTGCCTGTACGTAGCGGGACAGTACGGCACCGGTGTCCTGGAAGGATTCGCCCTTGCCCATCTGTGCGTGCCCAGTCTCAGTCACGATCGCCTGGCCGCCAAGTTGCGCAATACCGGCGTCGAATGAGAACCGCGTACGCGTCGAGGTCTTGTCAAACAGGACTGCCACTGAAAGCGGCCCTTCCAACGGCCGGTGCGACAGCGGAGCCTTTTTCAGCTCCGCTGCGAGTGCAAGGACTTCAGCCTGTTCTGCTGGGGTGAGATCGTCGTCTGCGAGAAAATGACGAGCCATTGGTCTAGTTCCTTTCTGCGGCTTGTGCGATTGCGGCTGCGAGACGCTCAACCGCCTGCTGGATCTCGTTGTCGCTAATTACCAGGGGTGGGGTGAGTCGGATGACGGTGTCGGACGGCGCGTTCAGAATGACGCCGTGTTCGAGCCCATGCTTGACGACGAGCTTCGCAACCGGTTGCTCCAGCACAACGCCGAGCATCAGGCCCCGGCCGCGCACTTCCGCGACGCCGGGAACGTTTCTGGTTTCGTCGATAAGCACTGCTGCTTTGCGACGAACATTGGCCAGGAACCCATCGTCAATCGTGTCCAGCACCGCGTTGGCCGCAGCACATGCGACGGGGTTGCCACCGAAGGTTGTGCCGTGGCTGCCCGGAGTGAACAGTGTCGCGGCTTTACCGCGGGCTATCGTCGCGCCGATGGGCAGTCCCCCGCCGAGACCTTTGGCCATGGTGATGACATCCGGCACGACCCCTGCGTCTTCGAAGGCGAAGAAGGTGCCGGTGCGGCCGACTCCGGTTTGAACCTCGTCGGTGATGAAGAGAATGCCGTGCTCGTCGCAAAGCGAGCGCACCGCCTGCAAGAAGCCTTCGGGCGCCGGGATGACGCCGGTTTCGCCCTGAATCGGCTCCAAGATGATGGCGGCAGTATCGGTAGGGTTCTGCTCAACCAGAGCCGTCAGCGCATCAATGTCGCCATACGGGTAGAACTCCACGCCGGCGGGCAATGGCGCGAACGGGGCCTGCTTCTCTGGCTGTCCGGTCAGCGCGAGCGAGCCCATGGTGCGGCCGTGGAAACCATGCTCGGCTGCGAGGATGCGCCCCCGACCAGTGAGACGGGCAAGCTTAAACGCGGCCTCATTGGCCTCTGCGCCGGAGTTACTGAAAAACACACGGGCGGTCTCGTCGCCGACGCGTGCGCGCAGCTTCTCCGCTACTTCAACCACCGGATGGGAACCAAACAGGTTAGATACGTGGCCGAGGGTGGCCACCTGCTGCGACACCGCCTGCACGATGGCTGGGTTGGCATGTCCCAACGCGTTCACGGCGATGCCTGCGAGCATGTCGATGTACGTTTTCCCGTCGGCATCGGTGACGGTAGCGCCATCGCCAGAGACGAGTTCAACCGGCGGGGCTGGGTACGTGTCTAGCAGTGACTCCGACCAGCGTGTAGCGAAGTTGCTCATGCCTCATCCTTCCTAAAGATTGTGCCGTCTGGGTAGTGGGTGCGGTCGTAATCGTCTGGAAGCACCATCGTGCCCACACCACCCATGGTCAGTAGTTCGAGAAGCACTGAGTGGGCCACACGACCATCAATAACGTGTGCCGCTTTCACCCCGCCCTGGACCGCGGTCAGGCAAGCTTCCATCTTCGGGATCATCCCGGTGTCTAGGCCCGGCAGCATCTTCTCAAGCTCGGCCGCCTCGATCTTGGACAAAAGCGAATCGCGGTTGGGCCAATCGGTGTAAAGGCCCTCCACGTTGGTGAGAACTACGAGGCGTTCCGCGCCGATCGCAGCTGCCAGCGCACCCGCGGCTTCGTCAGCGTTGATGTTGTAGACCTCGCCGTTTTCGCCCGGAGCGATGCCAGAGACGACCGGGATACGGCCGGCGTCGATGATGTCCATCACCGCTGCCGGATTCACGTCGGTGATCGTGCCCACGAGACCGATGTCAACGAGCTCACCTTCCACTTCAACCTGGCGGCGCTTGGCCGTAAACAAGCCGGCATCCTCGCCTGAGGTGCCTACCGCGTACGGGCCGTGGGAGTTGATCTTGCCCAGAAGATCCCGTCCTACCTGCCCGAACAGCACCATGCGCACGACATCCAGGATTTCCGGCGTGGTGACGCGGAACCCGCCGACAAACTCGCCGCCGTCGAGGCCCAAACGCTTGAGCATCGCGCTGATCTGCGGCCCGCCGCCATGTACGACCACGGGCTTCGCGCCAACGGTGCGAAGAAACACCATGTCTGCGGCGAACGCCGCCTTGAGGTCTTCATCAATCATGGCGTTACCGCCGTACTTCACCACCACAATCTTGTCGCGGTAGTGCTGCAGCCACGGCAGTGCTTCGGCAAGGACGGTGGCGCGCTGTTCACTCGTTAGATTAGGCATCAACTCACCCACCTCCTAGCTCGAGTACGCGGAATTGATCTCGACGTAGGCGTGCGAGAGGTCGGTTGTGCGCACGGTTGCGCTGCCCGCTCCCCCGGTGCCCAGGTCCACAACAACGTCGATGTCGGCTCCGCTCAAGTCAACGTCGCGGGCGCCCGGTGCGCCGGTCGACTGTTCGCATACGGTCTGACCGTTGAAGGTCACGGAGATGTTCTCCGCATCCATCTCGGCATCGGCCATGCCTACGGCTGCCAGCACGCGGCCCCAGTTCGGATCGGAGCCGAACATCGCAGTCTTGACCAGGCTGTCACGGCCGATCGCGCGCGCTGCGTTGAGCGCTTGTGCATCGTCGAGCGCTCCTTGGACGGTGATCGCGACACGCTTGGTCACGCCTTCCGCATCCGACTGCATCATCGCCGCTAGCTTCGCGCACGCTTCGTGCACTGCGGCGTTGAGTTCTGCTTGCGTTGGGGTCACGCCACTGGCACCGCTTGCCATTGCGACGACCGTGTCGTTGGTGGAAGTCGAGCCATCAATATCCAACGTGTTAAACGTCATGGCACAGGCTTGCTCGAGCGCAGCCTGCAACGTGGCGCTGTCAGCCTTTGCGTCGGTGGTGATGCAGACAAGCATCGTCGCCAGCGACGGCGCCATCATGCCGGCACCCTTTCCCATCGCCCCCACAGTCCAGCCGTCGCCCTTGACGACGGCTTCTTTCGCCACCGTATCTGTCGTCCGAATCGCATCTGCAGCACCCGCTCCATCATCGCCGAGTTGCTTGACGACGACACCGATACCGGCTTCCACCTTGTCCATCGGAAGTGTGTCGCCGATCAGCCCCGTCGAGCAGACCGCAACGTGGGCTGGGTAGACCCCGATGCCTTCTGCGGTCAGGCGCTGCATGGCTTTTGCGTCTTCGTATCCTTGTGCGCCGGTACACGCGTTCGCGTTTCCCGAGTTCACAATCAGAGCCTTAATGGTGCCGCCAGCTGCAGTCTCACGGCTCACTTTCACTGGCGCTGCAAACACTTTGTTCCGAGTAAATACGGCTGCACCAGCAAACTCCGGGCCTTCGTTGACAACCAATGCGAGATCACGGTTGCCAGACGCCTTGATCCCGGCGCTGATACCTGCAGCGCTAAAGCCCTTCGGCGCGGTTACTCCGGTGGTGGTCATGAATTTTTCGTTTTCCTTTCAACAGGGGTGGAGAGTCGTTGTGAAGTGGCGGTTACGGAGCCACCGCAGCTCGCGATAGTCCTGCCCCTTCGTCCCACCCGAGTGCAAGGTTCATGCATTGCACAGCGGCACCACCAGTGCCCTTGGTCAGGTTGTCGATGGCACTAGTCGCCACCAACTTGCCGGCGTGCTCGTCCACTTCAACCTGCACGGCACACATGTTCGCGCCCACGACATGCTGGGTCTGCGGCTGCGAGCCTGCCGGAAGCAGCCTGACAAACTGTTCTCCCTGGTACGCCTGTTCGTACGCGCTATTTACCGCCTCTGCTGTAACGCCCTGCACCAATGGTGCGGTCACTGTGGTGAGAATCCCACGCGGCAGCGGTGCCAGTACCGGGGTAAAGCTCACGGAAACCCTGGCGCCAGCAACACTCTCGAGATTCTGTTGGATTTCTGGTGTGTGCCGGTGCGTCCCGCCGACGCCATAGGCTTTCAAGGAGCCCATCGTTTCCGCGCCGAGGAGATCCACATTCGCCTTCTTGCCAGCACCTGAGACACCGGAAACGGCGACAATGGTCAGGTCAGGCTCCACGAGCCCCGATTCGAGTGCCGGCCAGGCCGCAAGCGTTGCCCCAGTGGGGAAACACCCCGGGACAGCGACACGGTTTGCCCCCTGCAGGGCGGCCCGCTGACCCGGCAGTTCGGGAAGCCCGTAAGGCCAAGATCCTGCATGCTCAGAGCCGTAGAAACGCGTCCATTGCTGCGCATCGCGCAACCGGAAATCTGCAGCGCAGTCGATCACGACGACGTCCTCGCCGAGCGCCTGTCCGATCTCGGCGGAGTGGCCGTGCGGCAAGCCGAGGAACACAACATCGTGGCCAGCGAGCACATCGATTGTTGTCGGCTCAATGACCCGATCTGCAAGTTCCGGCAGATGCTGCATAAGATCGCCGACCTGCTGGCCAGCGGTTGATGCTCCGGTTAGCGCACCAATCTCTAACGTTCCCGCCAGATAGGCGGGGTGCCCGAGCAGCAGACGGAGAATCTCACCCCCTGCGTACCCGGTGGCTCCGGCGACCGCAACCTTGATCACACTTTCTGACATAGCGGACAGTGTATCAGTTATGCAGTGCGCCGTAAGTTATTCACGGATTAATATTTACCCGCGCATTTCTGCGCCGAAGCGCTCCTTAGCCAACTCGGCTGCCTTGAGGCGTGCCTCCGAGCCTTCCTCTTCCTTCAGCGTGCGATCGGGCGCACGGAAGGCCAGGCCGAATGCGAGAGACTTCTTGCCCTCGCCGAGGGATTCCGAACGGTAGACGTCGAAAAGCGTTACGTCCTCGACAAGCTCACCTGCGCCCTCAACGAGAGTGCGACGGACGTCTTCAGCCGGAACTTCCTCATCGACGACGAGCGCGATGTCCTGGTGCAACAGCGGGAACGACGACAGGCGCGGCGCCGGAAGACGCTCCTCCAGCGGGATCGCAGTCAGGTCGAGCTCCATCGCGCACGTGCGCGCTGGCAGGTTTAGCTTCTCCAGAATCTGCGGGTGCAGCTCGCCAGCATGGCCAACGACGATACGCTCGCCAGCAGCATCGCGGACAGAGAGTTCCGCACAGCGCCCCGGGTGCCACGGCAGAACCTCGGCAGCGACGATGTCGAGTTCAACACCGCATGCGCGGGCGACGATCTGCGCAGACTGGATCGCGTCCGACCACTCATAGGCGCGCCCATTGCCCCACGGCCCCTCGAGCTCGACGTTGCCGAGCGCCACCGTTGCGGCATGCAGATTCTGCTTTGGCAGCGACTGAATAAGTTCTGCGACAACGTCGTCTGCTGGACGCTGGGTAACGGCCGGCAACGGCGAAACATCCGCGCGCTTCTCAGAGGTCTGTGCAACCGAGTAGAGCGCAATATCGCCACGGCCGCGGGCAACATTGCGGCCTGCTGCCTCGAGCATCGACGGCAGAAGCGTCGTGCCCAAGATGCCGTAGTCAGCATCCAACGGGTTCTGCACCTTCACCGTGTTGCGGCGCGGATCGTCTGCGTCGAGCCCCCACACGTCGAACGTGTCGTTGGCAATAAACGGCGTCGGGATGATCTCCGCGTAGCCGGAGTACGCCAGCGCGTGCGTGACCGCGCGACGGCGACGCTGCAGCGGGCTCAAACCGCGACCACCACGCGGCGTCGGCAGGATCGACGGAATGTCGTCGAGTCCTTCAAGTCGCACAACCTCTTCGACAAGTTCCACCGGAACGGTGATATCGGTACGCCATGTCGGCGGCGTGACCTGAAGGTTCTCACCCTCGCCTGCGATAGTGCAGCCGACCTCCTCAAGACGGCGCACAACCGTATCGCGGGAGTAGTCCACACCGATGAGCTCCGACGGGCGCGAGGCACGCATGGCAATCGGCTCACGCGGTTTAACGTCACCGACAAGCGTACGGCCAGCCTCGATCGAGCCGCCAGCGATCTCGACGAGGAGCGCACAAGCGGCATCCAGAGCGACCTCGACGATGGCGGGGTCAACGCCGCGCTCAAATCGACGAGAGGCCTCCGAGCTCAGCTTCAGGCGACGTGCAGTACGAGCAACAGTCAGCGGATCCCAGGTTGCAGCCTCGAAGTGGACGTTCACGGTGTCGTCGGAAATCTCCGACGTCGTGCCACCCATAACGCCGGCGAGGGACTGGATGCCGTTGTCGTCGCTGATCACCACATCGTCTGCGGTCAGCGTCCGCTCAACGTGGTCGAGCGTTTCAAACTTCTGACCGGCCTCAGCATTGTGCACCCGCAAGCCGCCGGAGATCTTGTCGGCGTCGAATGCGTGCATCGGCTGACCAAGCAACAGCATGACGTAGTTAGTCACGTCAGTCGCCGCGTTTACAGAGCGAACACCGCTGAGCATGAGTTCACGCTGCATCCAGAACGGTGCCTGCGCCTTCGGGTCGATGCCCTTCACGGTGCGCAGACCGAAACGCTGCGCCTTCGTCGAGGCCTCAACCTCGACGGGGATGCTCTCGCCTGCCGGCTCCGGAACAACAGACGTATTAACGCCTGCGATCGACGGATCCTGCGCGACATCCTTAAACGCCAGGTCGAAGGCGGATGCGATCTCACGGGTCAGGCCGCGCGCAGACAGTGCGTAGCCACGATCCGGGGTGACGTTGACCTCGAACACGGTGTCGCCGGAGCCGAGGATCTCGCGAGCGTCATCGCCCGGGGTAGCTGCGCCATCCTCGAGCGTGATGATGCCTTCGCTCTTTGCAGTCAGCCCCAGCTCTGCGGCGGAGGCCATCATGCCGTTCGAAATGTGGTCGTAGGTTTTGCGCGCGGAGATAGCAAAGCCACCTGGCAATACCGCACCCGGAAGCGACACGATGACTAGGTCGCCTTCCTTGAAGTTTCGCGCGCCACAGATGATGCCCTGCAGTTCACCTGTGCCGTTGGCCTGTCCGACATCAACCTGGCAGTAGCGGATGGGCTTCTTAAACCCGGTCAGTTCCTCGATCTCGGCTACTCGGCCAATGACGAGCGGGCCGGTCACCTCAGGCAGCGGCTCGTAGCCCTCGGTCTCAAAACCGACGCGGACAAAACCGGCGTCCAATTCCTCGTCGGAGGGATTGAAGCCCTGGTTGCCTGCCTGATTAAGCAGGCGGGTGATCCAATTCTTGGAAATAAGCATTCTTGGTTCTCCTTTTACGCCTGCACGCCGAACGGAATAGTGAAACGGACATCGCCTTCGACCATGTCGCGCATATCCGACAGGCCATTGCGGAACTGCAGCGTGCGCTCAAGGCCCATGCCGAACGCAAAACCGGTGTACTCCTCCGGGTCGATGCCAACAGCACGCAGCACGTTCGGGTTGACCATGCCGCAGCCGCCCCACTCAATCCAGCCAGCGCCGCCCTTCTTGTTCGGGAACCAAACGTCCACCTCGGCAGACGGTTCGGTAAACGGGAAGTAGTTCGTACGCATACGGGTCTTGGTTTCCGGGCCGAACAGCACCTTAGCCAGGTGGTCGAGCGTGCCGCGCAGGTGCGCCATCGTCAGTCCCTTGTCCACAGCGAGACCCTCCACCTGGTGGAACACAGGGGTGTGGGTGGCATCGAGTTCGTCCGTACGGAACACACGGCCCGGGCACGCAATGTAGATCGGCACATCGCGCTCAAGCATCGTTCGCACCTGCACCGGCGAGGTGTGTGTACGCATGACCTGCTTGGAGCCTTCTTCGCCAATGTAGAAGGTGTCCTGCAGTGTGCGGGCCGGATGGTCCGGAATGAAGTTCAGCGCGTCGAAGTTGAAGTACTCCGCTTCAACCTCGGGGCCTTCGGCCACTTCCCAACCCATGCCGATGAAGATGTCGGCGATGTGCTCCGACAGTGTGGTGATCGGGTGCATCGCGCCGGCGTGAGCGCGTGCGGTAGGCAACGTAACGTCAACCTTTTCCTCACGCAGCTGCTTCTCGCGGTGCTCTGCTTCGCGGACCTGGCGCAGCTGGGCATAGACCTTTTCGGCGCGGCCACGCGCCATGTTCACAAAGCGACCAGCGTTCTTACGCTGATCCTTCGGAATGGACCCCAGCGACTTACGCGCCTGCATGATCGGGGACTTCTCCCCCAGGTGCGCGCGATGCGCATCTTCAAGTGCCGCGAGGTCCGCAGCAGCCTCGAACGCAGCAATCGCATCGTCTGCTGCCTGGTTCAGGGCTTCCTCGGTCAGTTCAATATCCGGAAGTTGTGTTGCGTTGTCGGCCACGCTTACGCTCACCCGCGCCTTTCCACAAGTGCTCTGCAGCTCAGGGCGTCTGCAGCGATGTCGGTTCAAAAGCGTCCACCACTTTACCCGTGGAGCCGACACATGAATGCGCTAGGGGGACATGCGATAGGTGTCGGTATCGCGATTACCTTTCGTCTGCGTCGAGCGCCTTTGAGGATTCCCAGAGGCACATGGATGCAGCGGTAGCGAGATTCAGCGATTCCGCGCTGCCCTTAATCGGGATGGAGATCCGGTGATCAGCATTGGTGAGAAGCTCATCGCTAAGCCCGTGGGCCTCGTTGCCAAACAGCCACGCTGTTGGGCGTGCAAGCACCTCGTCCGCTTGCGCGAGGGATGTCTTCCCCGACGCCGAGGTTGCCACCGTAGCTAATCCTGCAGAATGCAGCTGCCCAATTACCCGGTGGACATCACGGTCACGTGCCACTGGTACGTGGAACAACGATCCTGCGGTGGAACGCACCACTTTCGGCGACTCTGGATCGACGGTGTCCCCAGCGAAGATGACTGCATCCGCACCCAGCGCATCTACTAGGCGGATGATCGTGCCTGCGTTGCCCGGGTCGTTGGTCTCCACACACACTGCGACTAGACGGGGCCGGCCCTTGAGGATCGACGGCACCGTCCACAGCACCGGCCTACACACCGCGAAAATACCCGTGTTGGTCACCGCGTCGGCGAGGTGCTGAGCAGCTTTGTCGTTGATGGCATGCGTGTAGACATCCATGTAGCCAGCGGCGCGAACGATTTCCTCGAAACGCTCAGCCGCTGCTTCGGTGACAAACAAGTCTGTTGCTGCACCCGTAGCCACCGCCGCTTCCACGGCGTTCTCCCCTTCCGCGAGAAAAGCTTTTGCTTTGCGACGACCCGCCGCGCGTTTCAGCTTCGCAGCGTTGACCACACGCGGGGTGCGCTCAGTAAACGGCTGCTCAAAATCCAATGCCATGGCCGATACCTTACCGCGAACAAAAACCGCCCCGTCCCACCTGGTGTGGTGGGACGGGGCGGTGTGTCGTCGAAAAGCGAAAGCGCTTACGCAGCGTTCTTCGGAGCGTTGACGTCCTCCGGCAGAGCGTTCTTTGCAACCTCGCACAGGGCGGAGAATGCAGCGAAGTCGCTGACAGCGAGCTCGGCGAGGATCTTGCGGTCGACCTCAACCTCAGCCAGCTTCAGGCCGTGGATGAGGCGGTTGTAGGTGATGCCGTTCATGCGTGCACCAGCATTGATGCGCTGGATCCACAGCTTGCGGAACTCACCCTTGCGCTTACGACGGTCGCGGTAAGCGTAGGTCTGGGAGTGCAGCCACTGTTCCTTAGCCTTGCGGTAGAGGCGGGAACGCTGGCCACGGTAGCCCTTCGCGGACTTGAGGATTGCGCGGCGCTTCTTCTTAGCATTGACTGAACGCTTCACACGTGCCATGAGTCAAACTTCCTTTTCTTATCTCGTAATCGGTTGATTGATCGGGCAGTGCTTAGGACATGCCGAGGAGGCGCTTTGCGCGCTTGACGTCAGCCTTAGCGACGTCGGTGGTGCCGGAGAGCTTGCGGCGACGCTTCGAGGAGAGCTTCTCGTTCAGGTGGCGCTTACCAGCCTGCTCGCGGCGCAGCTTGCCCTTGCCGTTGACCTTGATGCGCTTTGCGGTGCCCTTGTGGGTCTTCTGCTTCATGGTGAAAGCCCTTCAGAGTGTCGGTTATTTCAAAACTTACTTTTTGCCCTTGCGAGCCGGTCCGAAGACCATCGTCATGTTGCGGCCGTCCTGCTTCGGGCGGGACTCGACCACACCCAACTCGCCGATATCCTCAGCGAGACGCTCCAGCAGGCGGTAGCCCAGCTCAGGGCGGGACTGCTCGCGGCCGCGGAACATGATGGTGACCTTGACCTTGTTGCCCTTCTCCAGGAAGCGCTCAACATTGCCCTTCTTGGTCTGGTAGTCGTGCTCATCGATCTTGGGACGGAACTTCTGTTCCTTGACCACGGTCTGCTGCTGGTTCTTACGGGCCTCGCGGGCCTTCTGATCCTGCTCGTACTTGAACTTGCCGTAGTCCATGATCTTGGCCACAGGCGGCTTAGCGTTCGGCGCCACCTCAACCAAGTCGAGATCCGCTTCGTACGCCAGCTTGCGGGCATCATCCGTACGGACAATGCCGACCTGCTCGCCGGACGGGCCGACAAGGCGAACTTCGGGGACGCGGATTCGATCGTTAATCCGAGCTTCAGCGCTGATGAGAACTCCTAGAGACTTCGAGAAACAATGTCGTTGCCGCTCTGGGTCACATTCGGGGTGATCTCACGCGAAAAACCCGCTCACCGGAAACGGTGGCGGGAGATCGTCCAGGTATGCCAACATGTGGCACACCGTTTGACCCGTATCCAACTGTGCTTTACAGCAAGCGGCTTGGGGTGGGATTCACTCCTCTTGTGGCCCGCGTGCCCGTCAAATGGTCACGCTGGGCGGTGCGGAGTGAATAGTACACGCATCACACGCGTGTACCAAATCGACCTTCCCTACCCTTTTGCCAACACATTCTCGAGGAACTGGCCGGTAAAGGATCCGTCGACCTTGGCCACCTCTTCCGGGGTGCCCTGCGCGACTACGGTGCCACCGCCTGAGCCACCTTCCGGGCCCATGTCGATGATCCAGTCGGCGGACTTGATCACATCCAGGTTGTGCTCAATGACCAGTACGGTATTGCCCTTCTCTACCAGACCATTGAGCACCAGCATGAGTTTACGGATGTCTTCGAAGTGCAGGCCGGTCGTCGGCTCGTCGAGAATATAGATCGTGCGACCATTGGAGCGCTTCTGCAGCTCCGCGGCGAGTTTCACGCGCTGTGCCTCACCGCCGGACAGCGTGGTTGCGCTCTGCCCGAGTCGGACGTAGCCGAGACCGACATCTACCAGCGTTTGCAGGTAGCGGTGGATCGAGGTGATCGGCTCGAAGAACTCGGTTGCCTCGGAGATCGGCATGTCGAGCACCTCGGCGATGTTCTTGCCCTTGTAGCGCACTTCGAGCGTCTCGCGGTTGTAACGTGCACCCTGGCACACTTCGCACGGGACGTAAACGTCCGGCAGGAAGTTCATCTCGATCTTGATCGTGCCGTCGCCACGACAAGCCTCACAGCGGCCGCCCTTGACGTTGAAGGAGAATCGCCCGGCCTTGTAACCTCGAACCTTCGCCTCCTGAGTCTCGGCGAACAGGTTACGAATTTTGTCAAACACGCCCGTGTATGTCGCGGGGTTCGACCGCGGCGTGCGCCCAATCGGGCTCTGGTCCACCTGCACGAGTTTGTCCAGGTGCTCCAGGCCTTCGACCTTCTTCACACGCCCGGGCACTTGGCGCGCACCGTTCAGTTGGTTTTGCAGGGTTTTCGCCAGAATCTGGTTCACCAGCGTCGACTTGCCCGAGCCCGATACACCCGTGACAGCCACAAGTACGCCCAGCGGGATACTCACATCGACGTTGTCTAGGTTGTTCTCGCGGGCACCAACAACCTTGAGCATGCGCTGCTTATCGACGACACGTCGCTGCTCCGGAACCTCAATCTTCTTACGTCCCGCCAGGTAATCACCAGTGAGCGAGTCCTTCGCCTTCAGGATGCCCGCCGGATCTCCCTGGTAGACCACCTCACCGCCATACTCGCCAGCCTTGGGTCCGATATCGACGAGCCAGTCGGCCTCACGGATCGTGTCCTCGTCGTGCTCGACAACAACGAGCGTGTTGCCGAGGTCGCGCAGCTTCTTCAGCGTTGCGATCAGGCGCTGGTTGTCTCGCTGGTGCAGTCCAATGGACGGCTCGTCAAGCACGTACAGGACGCCGGCCAAACCGGAACCGATTTGCGTCGCCAAGCGAATGCGCTGTGCTTCACCACCGGACAGCGTGCCGGCAGAGCGCGCGAGCGTCAGATAGTTCAGGCCGACGTCGAGCAGGAAGTGCAAGCGCGCCTGGATTTCTCGCAGCACTGCGCCAGCAATCATTTCCTCGCGGTAGCCCAACACCAGGTTGTCCAGGTACTCGGACGCATCCTCGATGGACAATTCCGTCAGCCCTGCGATGGACTTCTCCCCGTGCGTCGTTGATGCGAGACGCACTGCGAGGATCTCCGGCTTCAGGCGGGCACCCTTACAGGTCGGGCACGGCACCTCGCGGGTAAACGCAAGGAGGCGCTCTTTTTGCGTATCCGATTCGGCCTGTTCAAGCTTGCGCTCGATGTAGCCCACAATGCCCTCGTAGGCGGCGGTGTAGGAACGTTGACGGCCGAAGCGGTTCTTGTACCGGACGTTGATCTTGGTCGACGAGCCGTGAATCAGGTGTTTTTGCTGCGTCTTGGTCAGCGAGCTCAGCGGTGCGTTCGCATCAAAACCTTCTTCCTTCGCCAGCGCTTCGATGAGTTTGGTGAAGTACTTCTTGTTCGGGCTCGAGTTCCACGGCTGGAACGCGTCAACCGCAGGCGCATCTGGGTCGGGAATAATCAGGTCAACGTCGATCTCCTTGCGCATACCGAGACCGTCGCAGGCCGGGCAAGCGCCGAAAGGCGAGTTGAACGAGAAGGCACGTGGCTCATACTCCTCCACGTTGAGCTTGTGCCCGTTCGGGCAGGCCATCTTCTCGGAGAAGATCTGCACGCGCTCCGGATCGTCGGCGTCAAGATCGACAAAGTCGAACCCTACAAGGCCGTCCGCCAGCTTCAGCGCTGTCTCCACGGAGTCAGTGAGACGCTGCTTTTGGCTCGCCTTGACCATCAAGCGGTCCACCACAACGTCGATGTTGTGCTTGATCTGCTTTTCCAATTTCGGCGGGTCGGTGAGTTGGTAGGTCTCCCCGTCCACGTTCACACGCGCATAACCCTGGGCGGCGAGGTCTGCAAACAGGTCCTGGAACTCACCCTTACGCTTGCGCACGATCGGCGCAAGCACCTGGAATTTCGTGCGCTCTTCGTACTCCAGGATCCGGTCAACGATCTGCTGTGGGGTCTGTCGCTCAATCACAGCGTCACATTCCGGACAGTGGGCGGTACCCGCACGCGAGTACAGCAAACGCAGGTAGTCGTAGATCTCAGTAATCGTGCCTACCGTCGAGCGCGGGTTGCGGTTGGTTGACTTCTGGTCAATGGACACCGCTGGGCTTAACCCATCGATGTAGTCGACGTCGGGCTTGTCCATCTGCCCCAGGAACATGCGGGCATAGGACGACAGCGACTCAACGTAGCGGCGCTGGCCTTCGGCGAAGATGGTATCGAAGGCCAGCGAGGACTTGCCCGAGCCCGACAGTCCGGTGAACACCGCCATTTTGTCGCGGGGCAACTCGACATCTACGCCCTTGAGGTTGTGTTCCCGAGCACCACGCACAATAAGTTTGTCGGCCACGTCTTCGCCTTTCGTCGATTCGTACTCCCAAGAAACTACCAACGTCGCGCGCTATACAAACATTCCTTACTACTGTGGCGGGCATGAGTACTTCGCTGAAGCTGCACCAGGTTTCCGTATCCGCCATGGACAACAACTGCTACCTTCTCTCTTCCGGGGAGCAAGGTTTGCTTATCGACGCCGCCGATGAGCCCGACACCCTCCACGCCATGGCCCGCGACGCCAGCGTGGAAATTACCGCGGTTCTCACAACACACCGCCACCACGACCACACCCGCGCTCTGGAAGCAGTGCTGGAGGCAACCGGCGCCACACACTACGCACCGTTTTTGGATGCCCCGGCACTTCCCGTCGCCCCCGATGTGGAACTGCGCGACGGTGACACCATCGAGTTCGCCGGCCATCGCATTCCTGTGGGTATCTTGCGCGGGCACACTCCCGGCGGCGCATTTATCGCGATAGACATCGACGGCACCCCGAACCTTTTCGTGGGCGACTCCCTATTCCCGGGGGGCTTGGGCAAAACCCAGTCCGAGGGTGATTTCGTGCGACTCTTCAACGATGTGAAACAGAAGCTTTTCGACGCCTTCCCCGACGACGCAATCGTTCGCCCTGGCCACGGAAAACCCACCACGCTGGGCGCAGAACGGCCGCACCTTGACGAGTGGTGGGAGCGTCGCTGGTAAGTGGCGTTGTGCAATAGGACACAGCTGGCCTGGCGCAAAATCGCTACACTCGGTGGGAGCACAATCAGCTACAAAACGTAAGGATTTGGGTACATATATGATTCGCAAAATCGCACGCCCAATGCTGGCATCGGTCTACGTGATCGACGGCGTTGAGACGTTGTTGAACCCGGCAGCCCACAAGGACTCCGCAAATACTGTCCTGAAGAAGCTGCGCACCGCTGTTCCAGCCGAGTACCGCGGCTTCGTTCCGGAGGATCCGGAATCCGCCGCAAAGATTGTCGGCGGCGTTAAGGCTGGCGCTGGCTCCCTGTTCGCAATCGGCAAGTTCCCGCGCCTGTCCGCCACCCTGCTGGCTGCAACCGCGATCCCGACGGTGATTGGCCGCCACGCATTCTGGGAGGCCGACAGCGAGGAAGAGAAGGCTCGTCGTCGCAGTGGCGCCCTGACCGACCTCGGTCTTGCTGGTGGCGTGCTGCTGGCAACTGTTGATACGGCTGGCAAGCCGAACATGAAGTGGCGTGCACAGAACGCCGCTTCCGTTGCGCAGAAGAACATCAAGCAGGCGCTGCCGACCAAGTCTGAGACCGAGAAGGCCTTTGACAAGGCTGGTGACTGGTTCTCTGACCGCACCGACCAGGTTGCCGATTACATCGACGACAACAAGGGCGACTGGAAGAAGGCCGCTTCCAAGGCCGGCGATACCGCTAGCGACTGGTTCGACGACGCTAAGAAGCAGGCTTCGAGCTTCCTTTCCGACGCTGGTGACTGGCTCGATGACGCTGCAGACAAGGCAGAGGGCAAGGTCGATGACCTGAAGCCGTCGAAGATCCAGCAGTTCAAGGCGAAGCGCAAGGTCAACAGCGTTGTTGGTGACCTGCAGGATCAGCTCAACGATCTGCAGCCGTCTACTCTGGACAAGTTCAAGGCGAAGCGCAAGGTCAACAAAGCAACCGCGAAGGCTCAGGACAAGGCGCAGGGTGCCATCGACAAGCTGGAGAAGGCTTGGGACAAGCTCGATGCTGACCCGTCCTGGATCACCAAGCTGAAGTGGAAGCGTAAGGCCAAGAAGGCTGAGAAGCGCGCGAAGAAGCTGGTGAAGAAGGCTCAGAAGAAGCTCAGCTAAGCACTGAACTTAGTTGAACGTTACGGCCCCGAGGCGTTGGGAATATTTCCCGCCTCGGGGTTGTTTGTTTTGGGGATGCAGGATTTACAGCACAATCTTTCACCTGACCCCGTCGCCGACGAGCAGTCTCACGCGGATACGTTGTTCGCACACCTCGACGCCGAGGTGGCTCGTGCCCGTGCGAGGCTCGAAGAGGTTCAGCGTGATGTTGACCCGGACAACCCGGATTCGGACGCTCTTGTGCGGCGAGAAACTGAGTACCACGGCCTCAATGCCAAATTGGACACGCTTGGCGTTGCTGAAGCCGGGCTTGTCTTTGGGCGCATTGACGTTGCAGACGATGAGCCCGAAAATCCAGTGCCGGGGCGTGAGGATTTGGACCGGCGCTACATTGGTCGACTCGGCATTGACGACCGCGAGGATAACTACCGCACGTTGTTGCTCGATTGGCGTGCCCCGCTCGCACGCCCCTTCTACCTTGCGACGACCGCCCACCCAGAGGGCGTGGAGACGCGCCGAAATATCCGCATGCGGGGGCGCAAGGTTACTGCGGTAGATGACGAGGTGCTGTCCGGCGACAACGCAGACACATCGGTGGCCGGGGTTGGCTCTGAGGCTGCGCTTCGCCGTGCGATGAATGAAGCGCGCACGGGTCATATGCGCTCAATCGTGGAGACGATCCAGCGCGAGCAGGACGAGATCATCCGCGATCCAACCCGCGGCGTGATGGTTGTACAGGGCGGTCCGGGTACGGGCAAGACTGCGGTTGCCCTGCACCGTATTGCCTATTTGATGTACACGTGGCGCGAGCAGCTCAGCCGCACCGGCGTGCTTATCGTGGGTCCGAACCCGGCGTTTTTGGAGTACATCTCCCGTGTGTTGCCGGAGCTCGGCGAGACTGGCGTAGTGCTTTCCACTGCTGATCAACTCGTCCCTGGGTTTACGCCTACGGGCAGCGATTCGATCGCGGCTCGGGAGGTGAAGGGGTCGGAGGAGATGGTGACGATTCTCAAGCGCGCCGTGCAAGCCTACGAAACTGTTCCCGACAAGCCGGTCGTGCTGACGATTGATTCAGTAGCCATTGAGGCCACGCCCGCCATGATCAAGGCCGCGCGCACTCGCGCACGTCGCTCCCGCCGGCCGCACAATCAGGCGCGTCCGTTCTTCGCAGAACACCTCACCCAATCGCTGGCGGAGGCTTTGGCCCAAAAGATTGGTGAAGATCCCCTCGGTGGTGCCAACCTGCTGTCTGCTGCAGACGTAGATCAGCTCCACGATGACCTCGCCGATGAGCCACAGGTGCTAGCGCTTATCGACGAGCACTTCCCCGAGCTCGACCCCACCGACCTACTCGGTGAGTTCCTCACCGATGAGGATGCGATTGCGCACGCTGCTTACGACTACGACGACTACACACGTGCG
This sequence comes from Corynebacterium sp. HMSC034E11, assembly GCF_001835905.1. Classification (NCBI taxonomy): domain Bacteria; kingdom Bacillati; phylum Actinomycetota; class Actinomycetes; order Mycobacteriales; family Corynebacteriaceae; genus Corynebacterium; species Corynebacterium sp. HMSC034E11. The sequence continues at coordinate 151,322 of NZ_KV826421.1, read as the reverse complement.
GCGCTGCTGCGCTCCCCGGAGGAGGACTTCTCCCCCGCCGATACTGCACTTGTGGACGAACTGGCGGTGCTGATCGGCACCGTCGATCCGGAAGAAGCCCGCCGCAAGGAAGAAGCCGAGTGGCGCGAACTCGTGGAGGAGGCCGAAGACGCGCTGGATATCCTTGCCTCGTCCGAGTCCACCGATAACGATGACGACCAGTTTGAGGCGGAGATTCTTTCTGCGGCTGACGTGATCGACGCAGAGACGCTCGCTGCTCGTCAGCGGGTCACTGATAATCGTTCTACCGCGCAGCGCGCCAGTGCGGATCAAACATGGGCCTATGGACACATCATCGTCGACGAGGCGCAGGAGTTATCCCCAATGGAATGGCGCATGGTGTTTCGCCGGTGCCCGGCAAGGTGGATGACCCTTGTCGGAGATACCGCGCAGACTTCCTCGCCAGCGGGCGTGGACGATTGGACCGCAGCACTCGAACGCTTTGTGGGTCAGCGCTTCCGTCTCCACGAGCTGACGGTGAACTACCGCACGCCGAAGGAAATCTCAGATTATGCGGCGGAAGTTCTGACACAAATTGATCCGGAGGCGACTGCACCGACGGCAATCCGATCCACCGGCATTCCGGTTGATTTTCTTCCGGCAGGTGCGGAGGTCGTCGACAAGCGGGATGGGTTGCATGCGGTGATCGATGTGCACAACGTCGACGAGATGAAAGGCCTCGAATTCGACCACGTCACCGTGGTGGAGCCACAAAAAATCGTAGAGGCCTCGCCACAAGGGTGGCAAGACCTCTACGTCGCTGTCACCCGCGCCACGCAGACGCTGACGGTGATCGGGAACTAAGCGGGAAACCGCTTAGTTCACGGTGTGGACGATCATGACGTCGCAGTTGGACTGACGCGCGACATCAGCCGGCACCGAACCGAGCAGACGGCCGGTCAGCGAGTTGATGCCACGGTTACCGACGATGAGCAGGTCAGCGTTGTTGTCGTTGACGATCGCCATGAGCGCCTCAACCGGGGTACCCGGACGGGTCGCGGTCTGGACGTCGGGTGCACCGAAGGAACGTGCGTGCTCAGCGGCACCCTCAAGGTTCTCTAGAGCCTTCTGGTCACCGAGGATGGTCACGGAGTCCTGGCGCAGGGCCTTGGCAGCCTCATCCTCGTTCTCGTAGTAGGCGGTGCCGATAACGAGGGTGGAGCCGAATGCAGCAGCCAACTTAGCGGCACGCTCTACGGCCAGGAGGGACGACTTGGACCCGTCGGAGCCAACAACAATGGTCTTGTACGGGGAATCGGCCATGTGGAAATCACCTTTCAAGATTACGGCGCGGATATCGGGGACATTCTACCCACGAAGGATTTAATTGTGTCCCTCAGACCGGGTATCGACGAGCATGACATCCACCGGCGCCTTCTTCGCCACGTTGCCCGGGATATTGCCGAAGATCCGGCCCGCCATGGAACGCATGCCCTTGTTACCTACAACGAGCAGATCAACGTCATATTCCTGCACCGATTCCACCAGCACGGTCGCGGGTTGGCCGCCTGAGGAGACCAGGTTGATTTCCTTCGCCTGCTCCTCTTCAGCAATCTTCTTTGCCTCAGCCAAAATGTTGCGCGCGTTCGTCTCCGTCACGATGTCGACACGGCTGAGCTCCGCGTTGGTGGAGTTCAGCATCGACCCAGACGCCGTGTAGTGCGCGCAGATAATCGTGAGTTTCGCGTCGTACACGCGTGCAAGGCTTGCGGCGGCACGCACGGCGACCATGGAAGTCGGTGAACCGTCAGTACCGACGGCGATAGAAGTGTAGGTGTGCATGAGGATTCTGTCCTTTCGCTAATTTCCTGTGTCTTTAATACCACGCAGTTCGCGTTTGAGGTCAGCGATCTCATCCCTGAGGCGTCCCGCCAGCTCAAACTTCAGTTCCCGAGCGGCGTCGCGCATCTGGACGGTGAGGTCGTCGATAAGCTTTTGCACCTCGTCAGAGGCCATGTTCGCCACATCTGGCTTCTCCACGACAGCGGTGTCTGAACTCAGCGACGCTGGCGCGTCCGCATCCGCGTTCTCGTAGACCTGATCCAAAATGTCGGCGATAGCCTTGCGCAGTGGCTGCGGGTCGATGCCGTGTTCCTTGTTATATGCGATTTGTTTTTCGCGGCGACGCTCGGTCTCGTCGATTGCTTCCTGCATCGATTCGGTGATCTGGTCCGCGTACATGATGACCTCGCCGGAGACGTTTCGGGCTGCACGACCGATCGTCTGGATGAGCGACTTCGTCGACCGCAGGAAACCTTCCTTATCGGCGTCGAGGATGGCGACGAGCGAAACTTCAGGCAGGTCGAGGCCCTCACGCAGGAGGTTAATGCCGACCAAGACGTCGAACTCGCCAAGGCGCAGCTGGCGTAGCAGTTCGACACGCTGCAGGGTATCAATGTCCGAGTGCAGGTAGCGGACCTTGATGCCGTTATCCAGCAGGTAATCGGTGAGATCCTCGGCCATGCGCTTTGTCAGTGTGGTCACAAGCACGCGTTCGTTTTTGTCCGTGCGGCCGCGGATTTCGTCGATAAGGTCATCGATCTGTCCCTTCGTCGGCTTCACGGTGACCTTCGGGTCTACCAGGCCAGTCGGGCGGATGACCTGCTCGACGAACTCGCCTTGCGCTGCCTCAAGCTCGTAGTCGCCCGGGGTCGCGGACATGTAGACCGTCTGGCCGACGCGCGCTTCGAACTCATCAAACGTCAGCGGGCGGTTATCCACCGCGGACGGCAAACGGAACCCGAACTCCACCAGGTTACGCTTTCGCGACATATCACCCTCGAACATGCCACCGATCTGTGGGACGGTGACGTGCGACTCGTCGATAATGGTGAGGAAGTCTTCCGGGAAGTAGTCGATCAGTGTCGCCGGCGCAGAGCCCGCGGGGCGACCATCCATGTGGCGCGAGTAGTTCTCAATGCCGGAGCAGAACCCGACCTGCTGGATCATCTCCAGGTCATACTCAGTGCGCATACGCAGGCGCTGAGCCTCCAACAACTTTCCTTTGTTCTCCAACTCCTCGAGGCGGTCTGCAAGCTCTTCTTTAATCGCCTCGATCGCCTTTTCCATGCGCTCGTCAGTGGCCACATAGTGCGTTGCCGGGAAGATCCGGACCTCGTCTTCCTGGCTGAGCACATCGCCCGTCAACGGGTGGATGTAGTAAAGCGAATCCACTTCGTCGCCAAAGAACTCCACACGCACCGCGACTTCTTCGTAGGCCGGAATAATGTCCACGGTGTCGCCTTTGACGCGGAAGGTACCGCGCTTGAAGTCGATGTCGTTGCGTTCATATTGGACGTCGACAAGCAGGCGGAGGAAGCGATCACGTTCCACCTCTTCCCCGACGCGCAGGACAACGGAGCGATCCAGGTACGACTGCGGGGTACCCAAGCCATAGATGCAGGACACCGAGGACACCACGACGACGTCGCGGCGCGACAACAATGCGGAGGTTGCGGAGTGACGGAGGCGCTCGACGTCGTCGTTAATGGACGAATCCTTTTCAATGTAGGTATCCGTCTGCGCGATGTAGGCCTCCGGTTGGTAGTAGTCGTAGTACGACACGAAGTACTCCACCGCATTGTTCGGCAGCAGTTGGCGAAGCTCGTTGGCCAACTGCGCAGCCAACGTCTTGTTCGGCGCCATCACAAGGGTGGGGCGCTGTTGCTTTTCGATCAGCCATGCCGCAGTTGCGGACTTACCGGTACCGGTCGCACCCAGTAGCACGACATCGCGCTCGCCGCGGTTGAGGCGTTCATCCAACTCGGCAATGGCGCGCGGCTGGTCGCCAGAGGGTTGGAACTCTGACACCACCTCGAATGGTTTTTCGCGCCGCTCAATCTCACCGACAGGGCGAAACTCGGACTGCGCGAGGACTGGATGTTCAGCAGCAAAAGCCATGCTCGCCAGTGTATCGACGAAACCAAAAACTGGATCTATAAGTAAATCTGCTTGCAGGCAATCACTAAAGACAATACCTTTGTACTTATAGATTTAACAGCGCACTACCAGCGCACGTCGGAAAGTACAGGTGAAGCGTTCTATGCAGATGACTCGAAGACAGATGCTGCGGGCGACCGTGCTGGGTGGAGCGACCCTTGCCTTGGCGTCGTGTACCACCGCCCCCGTCGAGGAGATAAACACCTCTGGTCCACCTCGTCGCGGCGGCAGGCTCCGGGTGGGGCTCGTCGGAGGTTCTTCCACCGACACCGTAGATGCGCACATTCCAACGAGTGCTTCTGACGGCACGCGTTTGATCAACATGTACGACTCGCTCGTACGCTACGACTCCAACTACGACCTGCAGTACCGCCTCGCCACGGCTATTGAGCCAAACGACGACGCGACGGTGTGGACCATCACGCTGCGCGATGGTGTGCAGTTCTCAGACGGTCGACCGGTGCGCCCTGAGGACGTCATATTCTCCTACGACCGTATTCGCGATCCCGACAACCCGAAGTCCGGTGCTGCATCGATCAACCACATCGAATCGATGGAGGTCACCGGACCGAATGAGTTGCGCATCTACCTCAATGCCCCGGACGCGACGCTCATTGACAGTCTTGCCGAGTATCAAATGGGCATCGTGCCGGAGGACTACGATCCCAAGAACCCGATCGGCAGCGGCCCTTTCAAGCTTGAGCACTTCTCCCCCGGCCAGTCGACGAAGATGGTGCGCAACGAGAACTTCTGGGGAGAGACTCCCTACCTAGACAGCGTTGTCATCATCGACTTCCAGGAGGAGGACGCCATGCTCAACGCATTGCTGTCTTCCCAGGTTGACGCAATCGGCAGCCTGAACCACTCGCTTGCACGTGTGATCGATGCAGACCCGCGCTTGGACACCCTCATTTCGCAGACCGGCATGTGGTTGCCGCTGACGATGCGCGTGGACGTTGCACCGTTTGATGATGTCCGCGTGCGCCGCGCCATGCGCCTTGCCGCGGACCGCCCGCAATTGGTGGACCAGGTCTACTCCGGCGAAGGTCAAGTGGGCAACGACATGTTCAGCCCGTACGACCCCGCCTACCCGGAGGACATTCCCCAGCGTGGGCAGAATATCGAGGAGGCCAAGCGTCTTCTCGCGGAGGCGGGCTACCCGGACGGTATCGATGTCACCCTCAACGCCGCTGAAATCCAGACCGGCGCGTTACGTAGCGCCCAGGTATACGCAGAGCAGGTCCGTCCTGCTGGCATCAACGTAACTATTAACCAGGTTGATTCCTCGACATTCTTCGCCGACGGCAACTACCTGGAGTACCCGTTCGCGTTGTCGTTCTACTACACGCGAAACTTCCTCCAGCAGGTCAACCAGTGTGCAACGGCGGATTCACCGTTTAACGAGACCCACTGGGTGGACCCGGAGTTCACTGCGTTGGCCAACAAGGCCCGAACGATTGTCGACGACGAAAAACGCAGCGAAATGATCCACGAGCTGCAGCAGCGTCTCTACGACGACGGCGGCTACATCATCTGGGGCTTTGCCAACCAGATTGACGCGTACCACAAATACGTGGTGGGGCTTCAAACCCACCCCGGCGGTATGCCGCTGGGCCAGGCCATGTTCGAGCGAGTTTGGATTGCGGAGGCATAAGCACACATGGGCAAGTTCATTCTTCGCAGGCTCGGGGTGAGTGTCTTCATCCTGTTCGCTGTATCCGTCATCATTTTCTGCGCGACGTTGCTTCTGCCTGGCTCGCCGGCTACGGCAATTTTGGGCCAGCAGGCAACGCCGGAACGTATCGCGGCGCTCGAGGCAGAAATGAATCTCGACCAGCCTCCGGTCACCCGCTACTTGCTGTGGCTGGGAGGCATTTTCACCGGTGACTTGGGCACATCGACGTCCACCGGTGGCCCAGTTTCTGAACTGCTTGGCGAGCCACTGGTGAATTCGCTGGTACTCATGCTGCTCGCCGCGGCAATTTCGATCCCTGTCGGCGTGCTCCTGGGTGTGTATGCGGCGTGGTGGCGCGGTTACAAGCGCGATTCGGCGATCACCTGGGTGACGTTGATTCTCGCTGCGCTGCCGGAGTTCGTCATCGGTATCGCACTGGTCACGTTGTTCGCTACCTCGGTGTTCCAAATTTTGCCGGCAGTGACCATGTCACCTCCGGGCAGTCGTGTGTGGGAGTTCCCAATGCAGCTGGTGTTGCCAACCTTGACTCTCGCGTTCGTCGTCACGCCTTATGTGGCGCGTATGACTCGCGCAACGATGATCGAGGCACTGGAATCGGGCTACGTCGAGATGGCGCGACTGAAAGGCGTGCCCGAGCGTCGCGTGGTGTTCCGTCATGCGCTGCCCCACGCGGTCGGGCCCATTGCACAGGTCGTCGCAATCCAGCTCGCGTGGCTGGCTGGCGGCATTGTGGTCGTCGAGTATCTGTTCCGCTACCCCGGCCTCGGCGTCGCGCTCATCGATGCGGTGAACTACCGCGACGTACAAGTTGTTCAGGCTGTCTCACTGCTGATCGCCGCGGTATATGTCGTGGTCAACCTACTGGCGGATCTTGTCAGCATTGCGGCTAACCCGAAGTTGAGGAGTAACTGATGTCTGCACCAGTACACCCCCAAGAACCAGGGAAAACCCCGAAACCCGTGGTCGACGATTCTGAACTGAAAACGTCGGTGTCCAAGCCGGAACCATTGCTGTCCCGAATTTGGGCACAGTCCGAAGGCAAGGTCGGACTCGTCTTGACGGGGCTTGTCATCGCGTTGGCGGTCGTCGGGTATTTCTTCGCCGAGCAGATCACCGGTCGCAGCACAACGGAGTTCATCGGCCTGCCATTTACGGACATCGGAGTGTTTGGCACCGATAACCTTGGCCGTTCGGTGCTGTCTCGCTTCGTTGCCGGTGGCCTCATCCTGTTGGTGACCGCGTTTTTGGCCACGGTCCTCGGCATGGTTGTCGGCACCATCATCGGCATGATTGCGGGATACGCAGGTGGCAAAGTCGATTCGGTGCTGATGCGGCTCAACGACGTGATTTTGGCGTTCCCACAGCTAATTTTTGCCATGTTGGCCATCGTTATTTTTGGCCCCTCAGCAACCGTGCTCGTCCTGGTCATTGGTTTGACGCACGCGCCTCGCATTGCCCGTGTGGCACGTGCTGCGACGATGTCCGTGACAAACGAGGACTACATCCGCGCCGCCCAGATGTATTCGGTGCCGCACTGGAGAATTCTCATCCAGGAGATCGCGCCCAACATCACCGGCCCGCTGGCTGTGGAGGCGGGTCTGCGTCTGACCTACTCCATTGGTTCGATTGCCTCGCTGTCCTTCCTTGGCCTTGGCATCCAGCCGCCGGCTGCGGACTGGGGTTTGATGATCAACGAGAACCGCATCGCACTATCGCTGCAGCCGTGGGGCGTGCTTCTGCCGGTGGCTGCGGTTGCTGTGCTGACTATCGGCACCAACATGTTGGCCGACGCCACAGCGCGCGCCACCGCAACCACTGCTACACCGCCAAAGCGCGGCCGCAACCAGACCATCGACCCGGAACGGGTGCCGAAGCACGAGCCCATCCGCCACAACGGATAGCAGCAAAGGGGAATGACGAATGACTACCGCGATATCCGCGAACCAAGACGGCAACACCAAGTCGTCAGATGATTCTGTGCTCAGCGTGAGCGACCTTCGCCTGGGCACGTTGGAAGGCGCTGAGATCCTCCACGGTGTGGACTACACGCTGAAACGGGGCGAGATTGTCTGTCTAGTCGGCGAGTCCGGCTCGGGCAAAACTACTGCCGGTTTGGCTGCTATGGGTCATCTTCGCCCGGGACTGATGCTTTTCGACGGCACCGTGACCCTCCATTCCGCAAACGGAACCGACTATGACGTCCTCAACCTCAGCGAAGCTGATCTGCGGGAACTTCGCGGCAGCCGCATCGCGTATGTGCCGCAGGATCCGGCACTGAGTTTGAACCCGACGATGCGTATCGGTGAACAGATCCGTGAAGTGCTCGACGTGCACTCCTTCGATGGCGATGCTGGTGCTCGTGTCCGCGAAGTCATGCGCGACGTGGATTTGCCGGACACCGACGAATACTTGGCCCGTTGGCCGCACCAGCTCTCTGGTGGCCAACAGCAGCGCGTCGGTATCGCAATGGCGTTCGCCATGTACCCGGACGTGCTGATTCTCGACGAGCCTACGACCGGCCTCGACGTATCCACCCAAGCCCACGTGCTGGACACCGTGCGCGAGATGACGCACAAGAACGACATCGCTTCGTTGTACATCACGCACGATCTTGCAGTGGTGGCTGAGTTGGCGGACCGTGTCGTGGTTATGCTGCGCGGTGACATCGTCGAAGAAGGCCCTGCGCAGGCGGTGCTGTACAACCCACAGCACCCGTATACTCAAAAGCTTCTCGCCGCGATTCCAGATTTGCCGGGTCGAAAGAACATCACCGGCCACGGCATCGCCTCTGCCGTCCAGGTTGAGGAGCGCGATAGCGCTGCCCCGCTGCTGCAGGTGAACAATCTGGAGATGGCCTACGGCGACAACAAGGTCCTCCACGGCATTGATCTCACGCTCGAGGAGGGTGAGTCGATTCTTCTGCTCGGCGAGTCTGGCTCCGGCAAGACAACGTTGGCTCGATCAATCGCAGGTCTCAACCCTGGCTACACCGGAGAGGTGCGCCTGCGGGGCGAACTGCTTGAGCACGGCAGCCGCGAGCGCACCGTGGATCAGCGTCAGTACGTTCAGTACATCTTCCAGTCGCCGTTTTCCTCGTTGAACCCGCGGCGCACGATCGGTGAGTCGCTGAGCGTGCCACTTGTCATGTCGGGCAAGTTGTCGCGGAAGGAGCACCGCAGGGTCGTCGAGGACGTCTTGGAAGCTGTCCAGCTCGACCGGAGTTTCTACGACCGTCGCCCGGGTGATCTGTCCGGTGGTGAGCGCCAACGCGCTGCGATTGGGCGTGCGCTCGTGAATGCTCCTGACGTGTTGGTGTGCGACGAGATCACGTCGGCTCTCGATGTGTCGGTCCAGGCATCGATCCTCGAGCTTCTTGCAGACCTTCGCGCAGAGCGCGGTCTATCGATGCTGTTTGTCACCCATAACATTGCGCTGGCACGTCACACCGCCACGCGTATTGCGGTGCTGAACAAGGGCGTTATCGTGGACGAAGGGCCAGTCGATGATGTTCTTGAGCGGCCAACGCACGAGTACACCAAGTCCTTGTTAGCAAATATCCCGGAACTTTAACTCTCTTTGAAGAAAGGCTTTTAAGTGCCCATTACTCCGCACCCGTTGACGCGCGATCTGAAAGCTTTGCCAGTTCCGGATCTTTCGTCCACGCTCGAGGCTTACATTCATGCGCTTGAGGCGGTTCTCGACGAGACCGAGCTTGCAGAAGCGAAGGCGATCGTCGCTGACTTCGCGCAGTCGCAAGCCCCGCGTCTCGACGAGGCACTGCGGCAGCGCGCAGCAACCCGTGAGGCCGAAGGCACGAACTGGCTTTCCGACGAGTGGTATTCGAGCTACCTGGCAACCCGTGGGCCACTGACACTGACGACGAACGTGGGTTTTCAGCTGGCGCTGCCATCTGAGGAGACTGGCTTGGACCGTGTGGTTGACGGCATCCGGCGAGCGCTGGTTGTTCACTTCCAAGCTGCGGGAGATGACTTGCCGGACTACGTGGACGCGCGCGGCAACCGCATTACCCAAGACCAGTGGTTTGTCTTTGGCGGAGGGCTGCGCCACCCGAGTGCCGGTGAGGATGAGATCATCGTCGCCACCGCAGGCACTGCCAACCGCGAGATCGGCGTGTTTGTCGATGGGCACCTTTACGCAGTACCCGTGACCGACGAGGCTGGCGAGCCGATTGCAGCTCCGAACCTGCGAAACGCGCTTGAGACGGTTCTGGACGCCCCGCGCAAGCAGAGCGTGGACTTCAACGCGGCATCGCTGCTCGGCTCCGAAACGCTTGCAGAAGTACTGCCGGACATGTTGGCACAGGGCGACAACGGCGATGTGTACAAACGTCTGCAGGAGTTCCTCTTCACCGTCGACCTGATCGACTACGGAGTAACCACACACGCTTCCGACGAGGAGCGGATCAACGAACTGACCTTCCTCCCCCGTGGTGCATGGACGTACAAGCCGCTGAGCTACCAGTTCAGCCTGACAGATCCCTGGAGTGCAGTGCACGTTGAGCACTCGTGCCAGGACGGCGGAACCCTCGTTACCGCGATCACGCGCATGCAAGAAGCGGAGATCGGTGTCGGCGCAGATTTCGTCGCAAAGCCGCAGGAACTGCGCTGGGATCTCGATAACGCGCTCACCACGCGCATCGAGAAGAGCGTTGCCGAGGTTGCGGGCGCGGCGGAGAAATTGCGTACCCGCATCGTGCACGTGCCGTTTGACCAGCCTGCGGACCTGCCGTTGAAGTTCAGCCGCGATGCTTCAGCGCAGTTAATGATGACTATCGCGCAGCAACTGACCTACGGCCGAGTACGCGCGGCATATGAGGCCGTTGACATGCGTGAGTTCCGTGCCGGACGCACGGAGTGCTTGCGCGCCGCCACACCCGAGGCTGCTGCTTTTGCGCGAGCGCTTGTGGAGGGTACGGCTGAACAGGCTGGCCTCGAGGACGCCATCAACGCGCATCGGGCATGGGTGAAGCGGTGCAAGTCTGGCAACGGCTTCGACCGACATATCCAGATGATGGCGACTATCGACGACACTCACGCATTCTTCAACGACACGCGTGTAACCGCTGCTCGTCGCGATTTCTTATCCACGACCTCGATCGGCGGCGCTGCTCAGATCGTTCGCTACTGCTTCGCACCGGCGTTGCCAGAAGGGTTCGGCATCGCGTATACCCCGCTGCACGACGATACGGAGTATTGCGTCTCCTGGAACGCAGCGACTGCCGAACAGCCGGAAGAGTTCCTGGCCAACCTGACAAAGGCCGGCGAGTTGCTCTGGCAGTTCTGCGCTACGTTGAGCACAAACGCTGAGTAGGGACAGTCAGACGGCGTACTTTCGCACTTCGGCAAGCCACTGGTCAAGTTCGCCTGCGTCCTCCCACATGGAGTAGAGCTCCGAGCCACCTGGTCGAAGAATCGAACGGGCGCGCCGTCTGATCCACTGCCGATCGTCGAATGTGAACGGCGAATCGACGCCGGCACCACTATGTCGCTCGGGGAGATGTCCGTTAAGCATGGCAGCAAGCGCGATGACGGATGCAGCCTCATCAGTTCCCAGCGACCCAAGCCCACAATCGAAACGGAATTGGGCAATGTCGAATGTGCCGTTGACCACTGCGTCAACCGCTTCGATTGCGGGGTCGTTATCAAACGGCCCTGTATCCCAAGTTCCCATACCGCGTCACGCTAAAAGGCGTAGGTAAATCAATGATTGCCATAGAGTGAATTTCCGCGGTATTTCCAGTGAGAAACTCACGCGTCAATCATCCGTACGACCTTTTCTACCTGTGCTGCAAGTGCCTCGAGCGGCCCGTTGTTATCCACAACGATGTCGGCTGCCGCCCGTCGGGTGTCGTCGTCAACCTGCTGCGCGATGCGCGCCCGCGCGTCCGCTTCAGTGAGCCCCCGCTTGTCGACGAGCCTGCGTACCCGCTCGTCCACATCAACATCGACGACGACCGTCATGTCCATGTCGTGGTGTAGGCCGAGATCCACAAGCAACGGCATGTCGTAAATCACCGCGCGAGCGCCTGCCTTCTCTGCCTCATCGAATCGCCGGTTGGATTCAGCGCGGATGGCCGGGTGCGTTAAAGCGTTCAATTTCTCCGTTTGCTCCGTCGAAGAGAAAGCGCGTTTCGCCAGCTCTGCGCGGTTTAAGGCGCCGGTGTCGTCGATAAGATCCTCGCCAAAAACCTCCGCGACCTGTGCGAGCACCGGTGAGCCTGGTTCCATGATCTCTCGTGCGATCTGGTCGGCGTCCACGACCGGGAAACCTTCCTTCCCTAGCATTCGCGCAACTGTGGATTTGCCGCTGCCGATTCCGCCCGTGAGTCCAACTTTCTTCATGCATGTGAAGATAGCAAAGCGCCCCGCCCACCATGACGGTGATGCGGGGCGCTAACGCTGATTACTTAAGGGCAATCCCTAAGCACGAACTCGTCGTGGCTTAGTTGCCAGCAAGCTTGTCGCGCAGAGCAGCGAGCTGCTCGTCGGAAGCCAGCGAGCCGATGTTCTCCTCAGCCTGGTCAGCTGCCGGAGCTGCAGCTGCAGACTCAGAGGAGTAGTTGGCCTGATCGCCAGCCTGCTCTGCAGCCTCGGCTGCAGCGGCGCGGTGACGCTCGATCTGGGCAGCGTGTGCCTGGTGGCGACGCTCTGCTTCGGCGTAACGAGCCTCCCACTGCTGGCGAGCCTCGTCGTAGCCTTCCATCCACTCGTTGGTCTCCGGGTCGAAGCCCTCCGGGAAGATGTAGTTGCCCTGCTCGTCGTAGGAGTCGGCCATGCCGTAGCGAGACGGATCGAACTCTTCGACGAAGTCCTCGTCAGCCTGCTTGAGCGACAGGGAGATACGACGACGGTCCAGGTCGATGTCGATGACCTTGACCATGACCTCTTCGTTGACGTTCACAACCTGGTCCGGAACCTCGACGTGGCGCTGAGCCAGCTCGGAGATGTGGACGAGGCCCTCGATGCCCTCTTCGACGCGAACGAACGCACCGAACGGAACCAGCTTGGTGACCTTGCCCGGAACGATCTGGCCCACAGCGTGGGTGCGGGCGAAGACGCGCCACGGATCCTCCTGGGTCGCCTTCAGCGACAGGGAGACACGCTCGCGGTCGAGATCGACGTCGAGCACCTCGACGGTGACCTCGTCGCCAACTGCGACAACCTCGGACGGGTGGTCGATGTGCTTCCAGGACAGCTCAGAGACGTGGACGAGGCCGTCAACGCCGCCGAGGTCAACGAATGCACCGAAGTTGACGATGGAGGACACAACGCCCTTGCGGACCTGGCCCTTCTGCAGCTGGTGCAGGAAGTCGGAGCGGACCGCAGACTGGGTCTCCTCCAGGTAAGCGCGGCGGGACAGGACCACGTTGTTGCGGTGCTTGTCCAGCTCGATGATCTTTGCCTCGAGCTCCTGGCCGATGTACGGATCCAGGTCGCGGACGCGACGCATCTCAACCAGCGATGCCGGCAGGAAGCCACGCAGGCCGATGTCGAGGATGAGGCCGCCCTTGACGACCTCGATGACGGTACCGGTAACCGGCTGGTCGTTGGCCTGCAGCTCCTCGATGGTGCCCCAAGCACGCTCGTACTGAGCACGCTTCTTGGACAGCATCAGGCGGCCTTCCTTGTCCTCCTTGGTCAGGACAAGCGCGTCGATCTCATCGCCGACCTCGACCACGTCCTCCGGGTCAACGTCGTGCTTGATGGAGAGCTCGCGGGTGAGGATGATGCCCTCGGTCTTGTAGCCGATGTCGAGCAGGACCTCGTCGTGGTCAACCTTGACCACGGTGCCGGTGACGATGTCACCGTCATTGAAGTACTTGATGGTCTCGTCGACTGCGGCGAGGAATTCCTCAGGGCCACCGATGTCGTTGATGGCAACCTGGGGTGCGTTGGTAGTGCGCATAAGTAGTATGTGCTCCGAAAAAATAGGAGATCGTGATTGGACAGAAGCGTCTCTCTCAGCAGCGTAAGCGCCGAAACGCTCGCGGTTGCTGATCTCGCAGCGGGCTGGTCGCCACACCCTCCTATTACGATGGACGCCAAGCTCGCGCGTAGACACGCCCGCACGAGTGTAGACACTTTCCGCAGCTAGAGCAAATGATCTGGACCCCGGGCACTGCAACGCAGTTTATAAGCAAGGGACTACCATGACGTAAGTCCATAACTCTACAACTCAGAAAGTGTGTTCACCCTATGTGGAAACGCAGCCTTGCCGTCGCAGCATCGTTCGTCGGCATCGTCGTCGGAGCGGGTTTTGCCTCCGGCATGGAAGCACTCCAATACTTCGTCGCCTACGGCACCCAGGGCTTTTGGGGTGTAATCGTTGCTGGCGTGACCATGCTGCTAGCCGCCACCGCGTTTGTCACATTCGGGTCGTATTTCCTCGCCGACGAACACAATGAAGTCTTCTACAAGGTGGCATCGAAGCCTGCCGCGTTCCTCATGGACTGGTCTGCGGTTATCTGCATGTTCTCCGTTGGCTTCGTCATGTTTGCTGGCGCAGGCTCGAACCTGAACCAAGCATTCGACTGGCAGATTTGGGTGGGCGCGGTACTCATGCTTGCACTGATGCTTATCGTCGGCCGATTCGACGTTGACCGCGTCGCCTCTGTCATCGCTTGGGCAACTCCCCTGCTGGTGATCTTTGTGCTCATCGGCGCGATCTATTCGTTCACCCAGATCAGCGTCGACTGGTCTGAGGTGGATAACTTTGCGCGCAACGAAGTAAACCGCGCTGACGGCACCCCGTACTGGTTCTTGGGTGCACTCAACCACACGGGACTAAACGCCCTATGCGGTGTCTCGATGGCGATCGTGATGGCCGGTGATGAGTTTGACACTAAGAGCACGCGGATTGGCGGAGTCCTTGGTGGACTCATTTACGTGGCACTTCTTGCCCTTCTTGTAGCCGCGCTGCTCATGCAGGTCGAGGCAGTAAACGGCCACGACATGCCACTTTTGACCGTGCTGGATAACGTCCACCCAGTCCTGGGCTTCATCATGACCTGGGTGATCTTCCTCATGGTGTTCAACACCTGTTTGGGCATGTTCTACGCGCTGGCAAAGCGACTCACCAGAAAGAACCCAGAGCGCTTCTACCCGGTCTATGCCATCGCCTGCATTGTCGGTTTTGGCCTTTCCTTCGCCGGCTTCCAGCCGCTCGTTTCCAACCTGTACCCGATCCTGGGCTACCTCGGCCTGTTCGTGATGACAGTGATGACCGTCGTCTACTTCCGCCACCGCACCCGCCTGAAAGAAGAAGGCGAGCGCCGCGCTCAAGCTGTTGAGGCCGCGCTTGACGACGACACCTCGGACGAGGTTGAAGATCTCGCTGAAGACTCCAATCTCGAGGAGGATGAATTCAAAGAAGCAGTTGAAGACGCAGTCGAGGATGCCTCCGACGAGAAAGCCGTCAGTGACGTGTAGGCCAATCAGGCCTCGCTAACACCCCAGCGGGGGTAGGTGTCGGGGGTAGGATTTTGGCACTTACCCCCACGTAACTAAAGGATCCAAAAAGCCGTTCACCTGTCCACATAAGCTGCGACTTATTAGACATTCCGTCACATGCTTAACAGTTACTGTGTATTGCTTGTGCGCCCGCTCAGTAGCAATTAAGGTTTTACCTGGTTCTTGAGGAATAGCCCCAGAACAGAGTGAAATCTAAGCACTGCCTGAGGCTCGGTACCTAATCGAGAACCCCGCCGCTAGGTGGTAACAAAATAGAAAGAGGAAATGGCCTGGGGGGTTGGGCCACGTCGGGGGATACGGTAACTGGGGACGCCGTACTCGAGGCGGGCATCAGATGAAGTTTGCGTGCTTCACGTGATGCCCGCCTCGTGCTTTCCCGAAACGTACTCGCGGCTAGTGCGCCGCCTCTTCCCAGTTTGCGCCAGTACCTGCAGACACCTCTAGCGGGACGAGGAGTTCGATTGCCTTGTCCATTTCGCGCTCCACGATCGCTTGGACGGCGTCTAGCTCGCCCGGGGCAACCTCGAGCACCAACTCATCGTGCACCTGCAGGAGGACACGTGATGCGTAGTCGCGCAAGGCGTCGTCGACACGAAGCATCGCAACCTTGATGATGTCCGCAGCAGTGCCCTGGATCGGGGCGTTCAGCGCCGCACGCTCGGCGTTCTCCCGCGCGATTCGGTTGTCACTTGTGAGTTCCGGCAAGTAGCGGCGGCGACCGAACACCGTCGAGGTGTAGCCGTCGCGACGCGCCTGCTCGACGACCTCATCAAGGTAGCGCTTTACCCCGCCGAATCGTTCGAAGTAGTTCTCCATAATGCCCTTCGCCTCACCGGCAGAGATCGACAACTGTTGCGACAGGCCGTAGGCAGACAAGCCGTAGACGAGGCCGTAGGACATTGCCTTGACCCGGCGACGTAGCTCTGGCGTGACCTGATCGATCGGAACATCAAACACGCGGGAGCCAACGAAGTTGTGCAGGTCCTCCCCCGCCCGGTACGCCTCGATCAGGCCCTCGTCTTGGCTGAGGTGCGCCATCACACGCATCTCAATCTGCGAGTAGTCGGCGGTAAGCAGGCATTCGTAGCCCTCGCCAACTACAAATGCAGAGCGGATCTTGCGCCCGGCCTCAGTACGCACCGGAATGTTCTGCAGGTTCGGCTCCGCCGAGCTGAGACGCCCCGTCGAGGCCACAGTCTGATTAAACGTGGTGTGGATCCGGCCATCCGGCTGCACCGTCTTAATCAAGCCTTCCACCGTGGACTTCATCTTCTGGTGCTCACGGTGCGCGAGCAGATAATCAAGGAACGGGTGCGGATTCTTCTCTGCGAGTGCTTCGATCTCAGCCGCAGCAGTCGAGTAACCCGTTTTCGTCTTCTTCGTCTTCGGCAGCGCAAGCTTGTCAAAGAGCACGACAGAGAGCTGCTTCGGGCTAGATAGGTTCAGGTCCGGCTCGTCGACCAGCTGGCGCGCCTGCTCTTCCACCTGCTCAACCTTGTGTGTCAAGTCCTTGCGCAGCCCCTCCAGAACGTCCAGATCAACGGCGATGCCAATGTGCTCCATTTCCGCGAGCACCGTGACCAGTGGCAGTTCGAGGTCCGCGTACAACTCGTAGGAGTTGATCTCGCGCAGGTCCTTGGACAACTCTGCGGCAAGCTCCAGAATCGCCGCAGCCGCATCCACGTCGCCCGAATCATCCAGCAAGCTCAGCTGATCAGAGCTGGTGCTGAGCTGGCGCTGCAGGTGACGCTGGTACACATCCTCGAGCGCATACGTGCGCTGGCCGGGACGCAGCAGATACGCCGCGATCGCAGTGTCGTGTGCGATACCGCGCAACTCGATGCCGCGGCCACGCAGCATGTGATAGGCAGCCTTGGCTTCGTGCAGGAACTTCGGGTCATCCGACTCGAGCCAGGTCTTCAGCGCCTTGTCCTCATCAGCCGACAGATCGGCGGCAAGTTTCGCAATGCCGTGGCGCTGCTTATCGACGATAGCCAGCGCCGTCAGATCACCAGATCCAGGCGTCGCCGTACCGGAAAGGTACAGGGCAAGGCCTTGACCTTCATGGGACCTCAGCCAGGTGTCCAGCGACTCGTTATCAACCGTCACGTCAGCCAGCTCCACCGTCTCAGGTTCGGGTGCGCTGCCATCGGTCGGTACAGCGGCGAGCACGCGTTCGCGCAGATTCACGCCGAACTCGAGGTCGTCGAAACGCGCCGCAACCTGGGCGACATCGGCTGGCTTGAGTTCGAGATCACCCGGCGCCACGGGCAGTTCCACATCGGTGACCATCGCAGTAAGTTCACGGTTCAACCGCACCTGATCAATGCGCTCGCGGAAGTTGTTGGCTGCTTGCCCCTTTAACTCGTCCGCATGCTCGATAAGCCCCTCGAGTGTGCCGTACTGCGTAATCCACTTGGTGGCGGTCTTCTCCCCCACTTTCGGCACATTCGGCAGGTTGTCTGACGGGTCGCCACGCAGGGCCGCGAAGTCAGGGTACTGCTCAGGCGTCAGGCCGTATTTCTTCTCCACCTCCGCCGGGTTAAAGCGCGTCATCGTAGACACGCCACGCATTGGGTACAGGAGGGTCGTGGTGTCGTCGACAAGCTGGATGTAGTCGCGATCACCACTGACCAGAACAATCTCGTAGTCACCATCTGCACGAGCCTGGGTCACAAGCGTGGCGACGATATCGTCCGCCTCAAAGTTCTCCTTGCTCAAGGTCACAATGCCGAGATCCCCCAGCACGTCCTCAATCAGCGGAACCTGGCCCTTGAACTCGGGCGGAGTAGCCTCACGCTGCGCCTTGTACTCCGGGAAACGCTCCGTACGGAACGTCTTTCGGCCCACATCGAACGCGACAGCAGCGTGCGTCGGTTTTTCGTCGGAAAGAATATTGGCAAACATGGACAAGAATCCGTACACCGCATTCGTGTGCTGCCCACCCGACGTGGAGAAGTTCTCCGCAGGCAACGCATAGAACGCGCGGAAGGCCATCGAGTGGCCGTCGATCAACAGCAAACGCTTGGATTTTTCCGATGTTGTAGTCACGGTCAGCCAGTCTAGCGGGCGCCACGACACGACCTTCCGCACCTAATCCACCTGCGATTTCACACATCGGGGTGAACTGCGATACACTTTCGCGCGTCGCCCCAGTAGCCCAATTGGCAGAGGCAACGGATTCAAAACCCGTCCAGTGTGAGTTCGAGTCTCACCTGGGGCACCACTCGGGAGGGGGGTTCGGAAAAATTTTCCGAAACCCCATCCCCTTTCGTTATCAGCAAGAAGTGACACGGCCTGCTGGTAAACATCGCTTTCCTAAACCTCAAAACCCGGAAATTCACCACCAGGCCGAGTCGGAAGCAAGCAACGACACGTTGACGGCAGCACAGGAGATCGCGGTCGCCAATGGTGGTCCGGCCCCGCCCCGCATGAGGCGAACCAAGAGCGCTATAGAGAATTAGCGGAGGTAATCGAGTACCAGCTCACTGAGACGAAAACGGCATAAGCGAAAGGAAGAACGAGCGGAACGAAGGCACCTATAGCAATACAGACCGCAAGCAAGCCGACGGACTTAAGTCCACCTTTGAGCTCTGTAGATGACACAACGAGAAGCACTGTCGGTATGGCAACGACGAAAAGAAGAGCGATGAGCAGAAGAGCAGGCGCCCCGTGTAAATACCCCGCAAGAAGAGTCCCGATGCCCGCGCAAATCCACAAGAGCTTTTGCAGGCTCACAATTCGTACCTCCGGCTATTTGTTAGGCGTATTTGCACGAGCTTAGTTAACCCTTCTTTTCCTTCTTGCGGGCTTCTCTGCGTTCGCGGCGTCGAGCGCGTTTGGCTTTGCGGATATCGACGACCCACCGAGGCACAAACGGCCACGGAAGTAGAATCCCGAACGCGCCCGTAAAACCAATGATTCCGATGCCCCCGGCAGCCATGCATAAAACAAGCAACACCGTTTCAACAGGCTCGGGAAGGTTCATAATTCCGAACAAAACGAAGGCACTGGCAGTACCAATAACCAGCGATCCGTAGGGATAGACGAAGAGCGCGCCATCGCTCTCTGAACCGTTTACATCGCCCTCGTCGTACCATTCCTCCGTTTTGGGCGCCCTTCGCACGCCCTGGATGTAGAAGGTCCAGCAGGCGATCATCAACAGGACTCCACCGATACAGACCAGCAGCACAGTAATATCAAGATCCCTGCTCATAGAGTATGACCTCCAAGGCTTGAGTGTCAGGTACCAAACAAGCTACCAGCGTCTGATCAAGCAAGCTCGGGAGCAATTTGAAGGTTCGCGGCTAGTTGATCAGGCCGTAGCTGCGCCAAATCTTGAGCATCTTGGGCCGGTTTTTGTAACGGATGGCTAGCTCTTCCATCTTTTCCAGCACTGCCTTACGCGCGACTGGATCGGCCGGGAAGCAGTCGATGATTTGCGTCGCCGATGCGGCAGCCTGCTTGTACGCCCTGTCGCCACTTGCCCGAGCAATGTGCTCAGGTTCCCTGAGCATGATTTCAAGTGCACGTTCCGGGTCGTGACTGGATAGCACTGAACGGGCGAATTCAAATGCAGAGTGAACGTCGGCCTCGTCGCCATCTACCACCGACAGGCCCAATTCCGGATCGTTGAATCTCATTGCCGCATGCATGAGCATCATGTCCCTGCCCGGGATGCCCTCTGGGATGAGGTCGATCACGTCTTCGGTCACCCCCGGTCCATGGATCACGCGGTCAAATGTCACTGTTCCCGGGTTTTCTTTGAACTTCTCAATGCGGTAGTCCAACAACGCTTTGTCTCCCAGGTAGGCGCGCAATCGGTTTTCAAAGAAATCGATTTCGTTCCAGTGGATCGGTGTATCCCACTTCGAAAGGACTGCTTTGACCTCATCTTTCCTGCCCCGTGACTCATAGAACTCGATGAGGTCCTTCACGGAGTTACCGTCGAGCAGCATTGATTCGATCTGGTCGTCGTCGCCACGCAAGAATGCAACATCGAGGAAGAGCGCCTTGGCACCGTACTTCGGTGGATTCGCCTCAAAGGCTGCGGCGATTGATTCGACCGCATCAGCGCCGAGAAGTCCCGCGTAGGCCCTCAGATCAGGCTCAACAAACGGCGCTTCCAGTGTCTCCTTCACCAACCACTTGGCAAGTTTTTGTTGGTCCTCAACGCCGTCAGCGCATGCTCGCGCGTGCAGGTCGAAGCATCGATGCAGCTCGTCACCGAGCATCCCGGAAGAATCATCCGCACGTCCCAAAACCGCATTCAACCTCGTGATCGCACGCTCAATTTGGGGGCGTACTGCGACGCCACGGTGCTCATCAACGTACGCCTCCACCACGTCAAGGGCATCGCTCCAGTGCCGTGCGAGTTCCATACTTTGCCAATAATCCCGAAATCCACTGCTCTTCCGCGATGCAGCGGTGATCGCCGATTTCACGTGTTCACGGACTTGTTTGTCATCGCCCGAACTCTTCAAGGCGTTAAACTCCAGCATCTCTTCGACCTCTGGAATCTGCCGCAGATGGTGAATGAGTCGCCGCAGTTCATCTGGGCTGGCAGAATCCAAGTAGGTGTCCACCGCGTCTGGAGCCGACTCGTTGGAGGTAGCAGACGAATCGGTAACCGCGGAATCGTCGAACGAGAGCTCGTTCGGGATGAGCAGCGCAAGTGCGACTGCCACCGCGTGTTTACACCATTGCGTGCCCACCGGGCAGTCGCACGTAGTGCCAACCCGATCCCCTTGCACAAACAATGTCGTTCGGTATGTCCACGTCCCTTGGACTGCGGCCTGAACTTCAGATTCAGTATCGCTAAGGATGGTGACATCTGCGGAGGAGATTTTTTTCCCTCGGTTAAATGCTCCTGAACCTGCGGCGTCTTCGATGGTTTCTTCTGTCAGCCAGCCCAAAATGGTGGTAGTCATTTCGCCAGTCTAACGCAGGTAGAGAAGAGCAACATGGGCATTAGGCGATGGCTTGGTTAGACTACGGCGCATGCGCCAGACCTATATCGCCGGCTTTGTCGCCGGAGCACTCATGTTGACCACGCTGACGGTTCCCGCACATGCACAGGAAGGGGCAGCGCAAGAGGACGCTCCAGTCTCCCCGAGCAACGCGCTGAAGGACACCATCGATTCGTTTGCTGCGCTGTCTGACGCGACCAGCTCGGCAAAGAAGGACGCTGAGAGCAACAAGGACAGCACAGACGGCAAGGACTCCAAGGACAAGCCGAAGGGGCTCATCGAGGCTCTTGAGCCGAACCCGGAGAAGGATCCGATGTACATCGATCCGGAGAAAAACCCGCTGAAGAAGGTGTCTAGCTCCGAGATGTTTACCGAGTGGACCGACGACATGGAAGAAGGCGAAGGCAAGGAGGTCGTCCAAGCTTGGGCAAGGGGCTCTTCCATCCCGGATACTGCTAACCCGGTTGAGCTGTGGAAGATGGAAGCCCAGGGCTCCGCAAAGATGGGCAAAGGGCTTTTCACCGGCGATTTCGCCCTGAGCTCAGAAGGATCCAGCCAGCGTACTTCCGTGTGGATCCCGGTCGTCCTCGGCATGATGGTCATTGGCCAGATCATTGAGCTGGCTATGCGTGGTATTCGTATGGCAACACAGTAGTTTCTACTGCTCGGGCGGTGCGTTTTATCATCCCGCATTCGGCGCGTAATATACGGGACTACGCAAGTATTCATCGTATGCGGGAGACCAATGCATTACCCACCCCACGCAAAGCGGCGTCTTTTCGCCGCTGTGCTCGCCGCGGCCCTGCCGCTCGCGGGCTGCGTTACTAACACAGAGGGCGGCAACCCGGACGGCTGGGAGCCGATCGTTCCGGACGCCGTACCTGAGATTGCGGCGATGGTGCCGCCAGAAATTGCCGCAGACGGCGTGCTCAACGTCGGCGCGAACCCACCGTTCGCCCCGTTCGAGTTCAAAGACTCCACCGGGCAGGTCATCGGTGTGGAGATGGACATTGCCCGTGCACTCGCTGGTGTCATGGGGATGGACTTCGATGTTGCAGACATGGACTTCTCGATGATCCTGCCCGCTGTCTCCAGTGGCAGCCTCGACGCCGGTGCTTCAGGTTTTACCGATAACGAGGAACGCCGCCAGACCTTCGACTTCATCAATTTCCTCTACGCGGGTATTCAGTGGGCTGCCGCTCCTGGCGCCGACGTGGATCCGAATGATGCGTGCGGTTTGACGGTCTCGGTGCAGCGTACGACGGTTTCGGAGACCGACGACGTTCGTCCGAAGTCAGAAGCCTGCGAAGCAGCGGGCAAGGACCCGATTACTGTGCTTGCCTTCGACACAGCAGACAACGCAGCGCTTGCAACGCTTGTCGGGCGCGCCGATGCTTACAGCGCCGACTCCCCTGTTACCGCGTGGGCTGTGGAGCGCTCCGACGGCAAGATGGAAATGATCGGCGACATGTTTGACGCCGCGCCGTACGGCATTGCTGTGCCGAAGGGTTCTGCGCTTGCGCCGGCGATGGCTGCCGCGATGCAGCACCTCATCGATACCGGCGATTACCAGCGCATCCTTGCGCAATGGAATATCTCGACAGGTCTGCTCGACCAGGCTTTGATTAACGAACAACCAGTGGGAGAACACTAAGCATGAGCACCCCATATTCCCAGTACGTCGCCTCTCAGGGCGAACGCAAGCGTCCTGAGCGTATCGAGGCGAAACCGCTGCGCCACCCTGGACGGTGGACGCTCGCAGTGATTCTTGTACTGCTTGTGGTCTGGTTTGTCATCGGCGCGGCCCGAAACGAGGCTTACGGCTGGGACATCTACTTCCAGTACCTGCTGGATACCCGCATCGCTATGGCGGCCCTGCACACCATTGCAATCACGGTGTTGGCGATGCTGCTCGGCGTTGTCGGCGGTGTGCTGTTGGCCGTCATGCGCATGAGCCCGAACCCGGTGTTCAAGACGGTGGCGTGGGTGTTCCTGTGGATCTTCCGTGGTACCCCGGTCTACGTCCAGTTGATGTTCTGGGGCTTGATTGGCGCGATCTACGACTCGATCAACGTCGGCTTCGCCCAGATTCCGCTTGAGCCGTTTACCTCTTCTGCGTTTACCCTGGCCGTTGTTGGCCTTGGTTTGAATGAGGCCGCCTACATGGCAGAGATTGTCCGCTCTGGTGTCTCCGCTGTGCCGGAAGGCCAGGTTGAGGCCTCCAAGGCGTTGGGTATGAGCTGGGGGCAGACGATGACCCGTACGGTGTTACCGCAAGCAATGCGCATCATCATTCCGCCGACCGGCAACGAATTCATCTCCTTGCTCAAGACATCTTCGCTCGTCGTTGCTGTGCCGTACTCGCTTGAGCTTTACGGCCGCTCGATGGATATCGCCGCCGCCCTGTTCCAGCCAGTACCGCTCCTTCTGGTGGCTGCGACCTGGTACCTGGTGATCACGTCGTTGCTCATGGTCGCCCAGCACTACCTGGAGCGCTACTTCGACCGCGGCGCCACCCGCCAGCTCACTGCTCGCCAGCTCGCCAGCCTGGCTGACGCCGAGGGCACCATTCCGAACAACGTTGAAATTGTCGAAGAACCGCAGAAGAAGGGACAGCGCTAATGACCGTCAAGGAAACTCCTATGATCCAGGCGGTAGATGTCTGGAAGTCCTTCGGCAGCCTCGACGTGCTCAAGGGCATCGACCTTGAGGTCGCCCCCGGCGAGGTGACGTGCCTGATCGGCCCGTCCGGCTCTGGTAAGTCCACGCTGCTGCGTTGTGTGAACCACTTGGAAAAGGTCAACGCGGGTCGTCTGTACGTCGACGGCGAGTTGATCGGCTACAAGGAGCGCGACGGCGCACTCTACGAGATGAGTGAGAAGGACGCCGCCAAGCAGCGTCGCGATATTGGCATGGTGTTCCAAAACTTCAACCTGTTTGGCCACCGCACGGTGCTGGACAACATCATCGAAGCCCCGGTGCACGTCAAAGGCCAGCCGGTTGCAGAGGCCACTGCGCGCGCGAAGGAGCTGCTTGCGATGGTCGGTCTTGAGTCGAAGGCTGACGCGTACCCGATCCAGCTCTCCGGTGGCCAGCAGCAGCGTGTGGCAATTGCCCGTGCGGTTGCAATGGATCCGAAGCTGATGCTTTTCGACGAGCCCACCTCCGCCCTCGACCCCGAACTCGTTGGCGAAGTGCTGCGTGTGATGCGCAAGCTCGCCGATGATGGCATGACCATGCTGGTGGTCACTCACGAACTGTCGTTTGCCCGCGAGGTCGCAGACAAGGTCGCGTTCATGGATGGTGGCCAGATCATCGAGTACGGCACACCGGAACAGGTGCTGGATAACCCGCAACACGAGCGCACGAAGTCGTTCGTCTCCACGCTGTTCTAGCAGGACACTCCCTTACACGAAACGGCCGCCCACATCCGGGCGGCCGTTTTTCATCCATACAACAAGCCTGCGAGGCCGCGGACTAGTGTGGTGGCGCCTCCGAAGAACGCAAGCCCGAGCGCGATGCGGTAGGCCTTCGCGGACGGTACGTGCGGGGCCAGCCGCTTTCCCGCGGTGATTCCGAGAAGCATGCCGCCAAAGGAGGCGACCCACAGCCAGGGGTTGATCGAGGAAATATCCGCCGCACCAGAGAGTTCCTTTGCCCCGAACGACAGTGCGCCGGCGACGAAGAACAACGGCTGCAAGGTGGCGGCATAGATGCGCTGTGGCCAACGTGCCGCGTGCGCGTAAACGGTAAATGCCGGCCCGGCAACACCCGCCAAGGTGTTCATGAACCCGCCGACGGCGCCAGCGGCAGCTGCAGGAACCACACCTTCGATCTGGGGCACGTAGCGCTTGC
This sequence comes from Corynebacterium sp. HMSC034E11, assembly GCF_001835905.1. Lineage (NCBI taxonomy): Bacteria > Bacillati > Actinomycetota > Actinomycetes > Mycobacteriales > Corynebacteriaceae > Corynebacterium > Corynebacterium sp. HMSC034E11. The sequence goes on along the minus strand of NZ_KV826421.1, from coordinate 126,333 downwards.
CCAACGTCACCACTGACAGGGCGATGAGTAACAGGGCACCGACGATGATGAGCAGGGCGCTCGTCGATACGCGAGAGACCACCCACACCCCGGGAAGCACGCCGATGATGAGCGCGCCTGCGATCGGCCAGAACTTAGACCAATCGATGTCGCGGCGCATCCCCCAGGTGTTAAACACCGCATTGACCATGGCGATGACGTTGATCATGAGCACGCCAACCACAGGTCCCAACAGCAATGAGAGCACAGGACCGGTGATCAGACCCAGTCCCATGCCGGAAATGCGCTGCAGCCCAGCGCCCATCACAACTGCGAGCGCGACGGCGATCAACACGATCAATTGCTGAATTTCTCCCGAATCGCGTCGTGGACGCTATCCGGCACGAGTCCGGAAATGTCACCGCCGTACTTCGCAACCTCTTTGGTTAGCGAGGACGAGATGTAGCCGTACTTCTCATCCGTCAGCAGGAAGTAGGTATCCACGCCGGTCAGGCGTCGGTTCATCTGTGCCATCGGCAGTTCGTACTCGTAATCGAGCGAGGAGCGCAAGCCCTTGATCAGCGCGCTGATGTCGTGCTGGGTGGTGTAATCGACCAATAGGCCCGCCCAGCTATCCACGCGAACGCCCTCAAGGTGTGAGGTGGCTTCGCGGATGAGGTCGACGCGCTCGTCGATAGTAAACAGCCCCGACGTCTTCGTAGGGTTGCCTGTGACCAGCACGATCACTTCGTCGAAATGACGAAGGGCACGGGTGACAATGTCGAGGTGCCCGTTCGTGATCGGGTCGAACGAGCCAGGGCAGACTGCGATGGTCAATTTAGTTGTCCTCTGCTTCCGGGTCGGCGTAGACCGCCATATCCATACGTGCAATACCGTAGATGCGACGCTTGAGCTTCTGGCCGGTCGGGGTGAACTCCGCAGGCCATGCAGTCTCCGGGCTTTCGCGGTGGCGTTCAACGACAACCACTGCCCCATCCGCCAGCGCAGGTTTGAGGGCCTCGACCATCTCTGCGACCGCCTCGTCGGCTAGTTCGTATGGAGGGTCTGCCAGCACCATGTCGAAGTGTTTCTTCGGCGCCGATGCAACGTAGGTCGACGCCTTCATCTGGTGGATGTGCACGTTGGGGTGCTTGACCACGCCTGCGTTGTATTCGATGATTTTCGCTGCCTCAGGGTCGCTCTCCACCAGCACGACCTCTGCCGCACCACGCGACGCGGCCTCGAGCCCGAGCGCACCCGAGCCTGCAAACAGGTCGAGCACATGCTTATCGACGAACCCGAAACGCACCTGCAACGACGAAAACAGCCCCTCGCGGGCCCGGTCGGATGTAGGTCGCGTTCCTGCCGGCGGCACTTTGATCTTCCGGCCGCGGGCTTCTCCCGAAATGATGCGGTTCATTCCCATAACTTTAACCAGCTAACTCTTGTCCAAATATTCGAAGTCTTCTGCCACAAACCCGGCGGTGGCTGCCCTGGCGAACTCGGGTTGGTTTGCTACCAAGGTGGCGGCGTCGTCGTAGGCACGTTTAACGATGTCGTAGTCCTCAACCAAGTTAATCAACCGCAGCGTGCGTTTGATGCCGGACTGGCCTGTGCCAAGCACGTCACCTTCGCCGCGGTTAAGCAGGTCAAGCTCCGCGAGCGCGAACCCGTCCGCTGTCGCCGCTACCTGGGATACGCGGGTGAAGCCGGGGCTGCCTTCCTCCGCGAGCGTGTGGAACAGACACAGCGACTGGTTGCCGCCACGCCCAACTCGGCCGCGCAGCTGGTGCAACTGGGAGACACCGAAATGCTCCGACTCGCGCACGACCATCACCGTGGCATTCGGCACATCCACGCCGACCTCGATCACCGTCGTGGACACCAGCACGTCGATGCCGCCTTTGGCGAAGTCCGCCATGACGTTGTCTTTCTCGTCGCCTTTGAGGCGTCCGTGCAGGATGCCGACGGTCAGGTCCGCAAACTCCGTTGCGGCGAGATGCTCGGCAACCTCAAGTACGCCGCCTTCGCCGTCGATACGCGGACACACAATGTAGGCCTGGTGCCCGGCTGCAACTTCTTCGCGGATCTTCTCCCAAGCGCGCTCCACCCAGCGCGGTTTGAATTCCGGGACCACCGCAGACTGGATCGGTTTGCGCCCACCGGGAAGTTCGCGCAGCGTGGATACTTCCAAGTCGCCGAACACCGTGATCGCAATGGTGCGTGGGATCGGCGTTGCCGTCATCACCAGCAAATGCGGTGTGGTCTCCCCCGCTTTGGCACGCAGGGCGTCGCGTTGCTCTACGCCGAAGCGGTGTTGTTCGTCGACAACGACAAGCCCCAGGTTGAAAAAGTCCACGCCCTCTTGGAGCAGGGCGTGCGTACCGACGACAATGTCGGCCTCCCCGGAAACAATCTTCAGCAGTGCCTCTTGGCGCTGCGCGACCGTCATCGATCCTGTCAGCGCAACCACTCGGGTGGGGAGACCCGCACGCATGAGAGTGAACGTTAGCGAACGCGCGTGTTGCAGCACGAGAACTTCCGTCGGAGCAAGCAATGCCGCCTGCGCGCCGTTATCGACGGCCTGGAGCATCGCCATCAGCGACACCACCGTCTTTCCGGAGCCAACCTCGCCTTGGAGCAGGCGACTCATCGGCACCGTCTTGGACATATCAGCCGTGATGTCCGTGATCACTTCCTTCTGGCCGCGGGTCAGCGGGAACGGCAGACCGTCCAGCAGCTTGTCCTCATCGCCCCCCTTCACATAGGGCATCTCGGGCGCCCTGTGAGCGGAGGTGTCGATGCGTCGCACACCCATCGCCAGCGCGACCGAGAGCGCCTCGTCGTACTTCAGTCGCTCCTTCGCCCGTGCAGGGCCTTCCGCACCAGGCTCGTGAATCTGGCGGACCGCTGCATTGAGGGGTAGCAGGCCGATGGGGGTGAAGCCAAGGGGCTCGTCGATACGCGGCAGCGATTTCAACACCGCATGCACAGCCCCCATAATCGTCCACGTGCTGACCTGCTTCGACGCCGGATACAGGGGAAGCCACTGGCGGCCACGCAGCATTTCTTCCAGATCGCCGAAGTGAGACAGCTGACGCATGGAACCGGTCGCCTCAGTAGGACCGTCCATGAGCACGAAGTCAGGGTGCTGCAGCTGAGGCTGATTACGGTAGAAATCCAACTTGCCCGTCAGCATCGCGCGCCGACCCGGCTTCAGCACCCGTTGGGCATATTGGGAGCCGAAGAAGGTGGCTTGGAACTCCGTACGCCCATCGTGGATCATCACCTTGGTAATCGGCCGCTTGGGCGTCTTTTTGGTGTAAAACGTGTTGGCGTCGACGACCTCGCCGATCACGGTGATAGTATCGCCTGCTTCGACCCCGGTCAGGTCAGCACCGGTGCCGTAGTGCAGGTAGCGTCGCGGATAGTGCCGAAGCAGCTCGCCACACGTGGAAATGTTGAGGTGTTTCTCAATCGCCCGTGCCTGCTTCGCAGGAATAACCTCAGTCAGTGGCCGATTGTCCTCAAACCCCAGCATTTACTCCACCCCGATCTCCGCACATGCTTGCAATCCATCTGCAGGATAAACCATGACCTGGACGCCGAGCTCAGTGTTCAGCGTGCGAAGCTCCTCCTCCGACAGCTCAGCTGGGTCAAACAGCACCGTGACTTGCTCCCCGCCGTGTTCGAGCAGGCGTTTGCATGCCCGCTTCACAGCATCGAGCGGGTCCTCGGCGATAAGCAGCGTCTCCCCACGTGCGGTGACCACCACATCACCCTTGGCAACCGCGCCGCTGAGTGTCAGCGCGCCCTTCTTTGCGCGGTGAGCCACTGCCGTACGCATCTCGCCAGCCGCCTCAGACATGGAAAACGCGGCGGTAGCCAGCGGCTGGTTCGGATCGTGCACAGACAGCGCTGCAATACCGGAGACTAACCGGACTGTAGGAAGCAGTGTGATCGTCTGTTCCAGCGCTCGGGTTGCTTTCTCCACGGCAGCGAGATTCCGGTTACTGAGCAGCCCATTCGGCAGCACGATGATCTCGTTGCTGCCCGAACGCCGAATCACGGAGAGCATGTCCGAGATCACCTCGTCGCCCGGGGCAACAGTGACCACACCTGCTTCCTTATACAGCTCTGTCAGGGAGCCGGGAGGAGTCACGGCCACAATCAAGCGATCGGGGTTTCGCACCACTGGGGCACCCGGGAGCACTTCAAGGCGCAGGTTTTGGACCTTGCCGAGGCGATACGCCGTCTCAATCACAGCACCTGCATCGAGCGTGTGAATGTGCACAGTGGCTTCCGTATCAGATAGCCGAGCGATGACCAGGCTGTCGCCCAAGGTGCGCAGCTCGGTTTCCAACTCCGCAATATCGCCCAGAAACCCAAAGAGCACCTCAAGGGAGTGCTCCCGACCCGACGGCCCCGCATGCGCCATGTCAACGTGCACGTCGCGGTCTGCCCCTTCAGCAGGTGCCGGGGTGCTTTCTGCGCTGGCTTCTGTGCTGCTTTCTGCGCTGCGTACGGCGCTCTCTTGGACATCACCATCGGGTGCCGTTGCGGGACTATCCTCTACCTCTTCCAACAGCGCCTCGAGCAGAATCACCACACCGGTGCCGCCGGCATCGACCACGCCTGCCTCGCGTAGCACTGGCAGCTGCGACGGCGTGTTGGCCAAGGCCACCCTGGCCGCGGATGTCGCAGGTGCTGCGACATCGAGCAAGCTCAACGGACGCCCAATGTCCTCTACCGCTTGTTGGGCAGCCACAGACGCCGCTCGGAGCACCGTAATCACGGTGCCTTCCACCGGATCCGCAATGGCTTGGTCCACAAACTTCACGGCATGCGCCAATGCGTCCGCGACCATCTCCCCGTCCGAAGCATCGTCTTTGACAGACTGCGCGATTCCGCGCATCACCTGGGACAACACCACACCTGAGTTGCCGCGTGCTCCACGTACAGCGCCGACGGCCAGGGCTTCGGCGACATCGACGGCGCTGGCGTCGTCGCCAAGCAAAGCTGCTTGCTCGCAGGCTGAACGCATCGTGTGCGCCATGTTGGAGCCCGTATCGGAGTCCGGCACGGGAAAGACGTTGAGGCTGTTGATCTCCACTCGGCGCCGCTCCAGCTCGGCGGAGGCGCGTTGGGCCCACGCACGCAACCCTGCGGCGTCGATAAGCGGAGTGACAGACATGAAGCGAAAGCTTACAGGGAGCTGTTACAGACTCCAGTCGATGGGATTCGCACCCTGTGCTTGAAGCGCTTCATTTGCACGCGAGAACGGGCGCGAACCGAAGAAACCGCGCGATGCTGATAACGGCGACGGATGCGGCGACTCAATCCGGGGAGTATCCCCCAAAAATCTCGCAGCTGTCTGTGCGTCACGGCCCCACAAGATAGCTACGAGTGGCGCATCTCGGCGGACAAGCGCCTCAATTGCGGCCTGGGTAACCTCTTCCCAGCCTTTGCCACGGTGTGACGCGGGCTTTCTCGGACGCACGGTAAGCACCCTGTTGAGCAGCAAAATGCCTTGCGACGACCACGACGACAGGTCCCCATCCGCCCGGGGCGGGATACCCAGATCAGCCTGCAGCTCTTTGTAGATATTCACCAGCGACCTTGGCGCCGCCACCCCAGGCTGGGTGGAAAACGCGAGCCCCATCGGGTGTCCTGGGGTCGGATACGGGTCTTGGCCCAGGATGAGGACCCGAACATCGTCGAACGGATCCGCAAAAGCCCGCAAAATATCGTGGCCACGCGGCAGATAGTCGTCCTCTGTGCGCAAAAACTGCCCCATTGCGTGGATGCGATCTTCCACCGGAGCGAGCGGTTCCTGCCAAGATTCGTGCACGGGCAACATTTAGAAACTCTCCCATCCGGTGGTCAATTCTGGGGCCTCGCCGTCGATGCGCACCCCGGGCTTGCGAGTGACTGCGCCAATCGAGCGGAACCCAACCGGTGCGGACCCATCGATCGTGCCGATGAGGGTGTGGTCCTCCCCACCTGTGAGCACCCACTCCCACGGGTCGACGCCAAGGAGTTCTCCCGCAGCCTGCAAGGTCGCATCCGGGCGCAGCGCCACCTTTGACAGTTCGATGCCTACCGAAGATGCCTTTGCCAGCGTTGTCACATCCCGGATGAGCCCATCCGAGTTGTCCGTCATCGCGGTCGCGCCTGCTGCGCGCGCCACCACGCCACGCCCCGGGGTAAGCACCGGGGCCTGATGCGCCTTCACAAGCACCTCGAGCTCCTCCGGCACATCAATCCCGGCCTGCAGCAGCGCGAACCCTGCGGCTGAATAACCGATATTGCCGTGCGCGACCACTCGCTGACCGGGGCGTGCCGCGTCTAGCGTCAGCGGCGGACGATTACCACCAAGCGAGCCGATTGCGGTTACGGAGACCACAAGTTCTTGCCCGTCGGTCAGATCCCCGCCGACGAGTTCACAGCCATACTCCCCGGCCATATCCCCAATGCCGCGGGCGATCTCTTCGACCCATGCTGCCGGCGCATCGCGGGAGACAGACACCCCCATCAGTGCTGCAATCGGGCGCGCGCCCATTGCCTCGATATCCGCGAAGTTTTGCACCGTCGCCTTGCGGCCCAAAAGGTACGGAGTTGTGGTCGCACGAGTGAAGTGGTGGCCTTCCACCAACATGTCGGTGCCTGCGACAACTCTCGAGTTTGGCACTGAGGGGGTAAGTACTGCTGCGTCGTCGCCGTTGAGGGCAGACGGTGCGGCAGCGCGAATCGCGGCGATAACCGCTCGCTCGCCGACCTGCGCAAGCGTCGGACCATCAGTGGGAAATCCGGTGGTGATCACGGGTTGGGCAGCCCTTTCGTTAGACTATTTCGCCATGGCAACCACGGCGCACGAACCTCAGGTTAATCGCACAACAATTTTGGTCAGTCTTGGCCTCGCAGTCTTTCTCGTCCTCGGAGCCGTTATTGGCGCTCGTGTGTTCTTCCAACGTGTGGCGCTGCAGCCGGTCGCGATGGCTGATCTTCCTGCCCCGATGGCCGATAGCCCGGAGTGCGCATCGCTTATCGACGGCCTCCCCGACCGGTTCGCTGGCCTTCCCCGTGCCGAACTCGCAGAACCGGCACCACAAGGTGCCGCCGCCTGGCGCAAGTCCACCGATGACCGCGTCACCCTGCGCTGCGGTGTAGACATGCCGGCGCAGTACACGGATTACGCCGTCACTGAAACTCTCGGCAATGCAACGTGGATGCGTATCGACGACATTACGCCCCAGTCCAACCTGGCCACCTGGTACACCGTGGACCGCTCCCCTGTGATCGCCGTGACCGGTGATGCGCAAGTGCTCCACGACTCAAAGAAATCCATTGGACGCTTGGGCGCCGATGGGCTGCCGTCGAAGGATCAGCCCCACAACCCCGCGCCTTTGTCCATGTTGGAAAGCGCGGACGCATCGAAGTGCGACGCGCTGCTCCAGGCCGCACCGGATGCTATCGCCGAGGGCTACACCCGGACAGAGCCTGCGTCCGAAAACACCGTCGCATGGCGTGCTGAGGGACGTGATCCGATCGTTCTGCGCTGCGGTGTCGCCCCATCGCCGAATTACGCACCGGGTGCACAACTTGCCCAGGTCAATGACATTCCGTGGTTCGAGGATGTGCTGTTGGCAAACGGCACCACGGCATCGACGTGGTACGCATTGGGGCGCGACAGCGGTATCGCAGTCTCTTTGCCGCAGGCGGAGAGCAACGAGGCGATTACGAACCTGACTGAACTGATCGCCGAGCACACCGCTGCGCTTTAACGCTGCGCCTTAACGCTGTGCTTTAACGCTGTGCTTTAACGCAGCGCGGTCCGCACCAGCGTGTCCAGCAGTTCCGGGTAGTCCACTCCGGTGGCTGCCCACACCTGCGGGTACATCGAAATCGCGGTGAATCCAGGCATGGTGTTGACCTCGTTGAGCACCGGGCCGTCCTTGGTGACGAAGAAGTCCACACGTGCGAGCGACTTACAGTTCAGCGCCTTGAAACACGTCACCGCCATGTCTTGAAGTTGCGCGGTTGTTGCCTCGTCGAACGGTGCCGGAATCGTTGCCGTAACGCCCTCTTCGAGGTATTTCGTTTCAAACCCGTAGAAGCCTTCCTCGGAGTCTTCGGTGCCGTTGAGCTTCGCTGGCAGAGATGCCGCAATGGTCCCGTCGGGTCGTTCGAGGACTCCCACCTCAACCTCGTCGCCGACAAGTTCCGCTTCCACAATCACCTTGGAATCGGATTCGTGCGCAAGGTCGTACGCCGCCGGGAAGTCGTCCCAGGAGCTCACTTTGGACACACCGATCGATGACCCACCGTTGGCGGGTTTCACGAACACTGGTAGACCGAGGTAGTCACGCTCGTCGTCGTCAAGCACTGCCCGACCGTCGAGGATCACTTCCCTGGTGATCGCAATGTTTTCAGCCGCGACGAGCTTCTTCGTGTACTCCTTGTCCATGCCACAGGCGGATGCAAGCACCCCTGGGCCAACGTACGGGACACCAGCAAGTTCGAGCAGTCCTTGCACTGTGCCGTCTTCGCCGTATTTGCCGTGCAGCACCGGGAAGACAACATCGACGCAAGCGATACTTTCGCCGGTTGCTACATCGAAGATCTGCCCCTTGCGCGTCGGGTTGATGGAGAGTGCAACTTCGCGGCCAGCGGGCACCTCAGGCAGCGCGACGCCGTTTACTGGGTCTGTTGTGCCTTCAACCCATACGCCGTCACGGGTGATACCGATGGGAAACACCTCGTAGTCAGCCGGCATGTGTTGCATCACCGACGCTGCGGAAATGCAGGAAATGGAGTGCTCGGTGGACATGCCACCATAAAGAACTGCTACGCGAATCACGCTGACCAATCTACCGCGTAGCCATGGCGCAGTTTTACTCTGCCTTCTTGCTGCGCCCCATCAGTGTCGCGATCGTGTCCGCAACTTTGAAGTTGTCGTGGCAAATGGCAAACACTGCCTGGGTAATCGGCATCTCCACGCCATGCTTTTCGGCGAGCTGGAAAATGCTTCTCGACGACACCACGCCCTCCGCAACCTGGCCCTTCGTCGCAGCCTTCGCCTCTTCCATCGTCGCACCTTGCCCCAAAGCGGAGCCAAATGTGCGGTTACGCGACAGCGGCGAAGCACACGTGGCCACGAGGTCTCCCATACCGGCAAGACCTGCAAACGTGCGGGGATCCGCGCCGAGCGCGTTGCCCAGACGAGTGGTCTCTGCAAGGCCACGGGTGATCAGGGATGCCAGGGTGTTGTCACCAAGGCCCTGGCCGGAAGCCATACCGCAGGCAAGCGCAATGACATTTTTCGTCGCGCCGCCGATTTCGCAGCCCACAACATCGGTGTTGGTGTACGGCCTCAAATAGTTAGTCGCACACGCGGCTTGGACGAGTTTTGCGCGGTTCTCGTCGGCGCATGCAATCACGGTGGCGGCAGGTTGTTCGAGCGCAATCTCGCGCGACAGGTTGGGCCCGCTGAGCACTGCGATCCGGTTCGGGTCCGCTCCGGTGACCTCTGCAATAACTTCACTCATGCGCAGATGCGTTCCTGTTTCCACGCCCTTTGAGATGGACAGCATCGTCGCATCAGCCGGGATCATGGGTGCCCAACGCGCGACGTTTTCCCGCATGGTCTGGCTGGGTACGCCAAAGACGACGATGGTCGCGTCTTGCAGCGCGTATTGCTCGTTCGAGGTGGCTTCGATCGCATCCGGGAGTGTGATGCCGGGAAGGTACTCCGGGTTTTCCCGCGTGGTCTGTATGGTGCGGGCAAGGTTGTCCCGACGCGCCCACAGCGTGACCCTGTTGCCGGCGTCCGCGAACACCTTCGCCAGGGTTGTACCCCAGGAGCCTGCCCCCAGTACCGCAACGTTGACCATATTTTTCCGAATCCTCCCAGCCGATTGTTCCGGTTTAACCTACCACCGGCCGTGGCGCGTGGCGTGTCCGGCGTGAGTGGGTTACTTGGGACACAATGGAGGACATGCCTACTCACGCATCCAAGACACCAGGAAACAGCGGGAAGCTCTCCGAGCAAGATAAGGACGCCTTGGGTGAGAAGTTTCTCACTGGCAGGCTTCAGGCTATTCCGCTAAAACCGCAGAAGGAGTTCGAGCGCACCACGCTTGCTGCGGGTGCGGTGCTGTGGCGCGGTGACGTTACGCAACCCGACACCATTGAGGTTGCGTGCATTCACCGTCCTCATTACGACGACTGGTCGCTGGCCAAGGGCAAGGTCGACCCTGATGAGTCGCTTGTACAAACCGCAGTACGTGAAATCAAGGAGGAAACGGGCTACGACGTTCGCCTGGGCAAGTTGCTGGGCAAGACGGTCTACCCGGTAAAGAAGACCACCAAGGTGGTCTATTACTGGACCGGCGAGGTCGTCGGTGGCGAGTTCGTACCCAACAACGAGGTCGACGAGATCCGCTGGCTGCCACTCAATGAAGCGCTTGAGTTGATGACGTACGACCTCGACCGCGAGGTGCTCCAGAAGGCCCAGAAGCGCTTTAACACGCCCGCAGATGCACGCATCCTCTATGTCCGACATGCCCGCGCCCACGACCGCAACAAATGGTCCGGCGACGACAACTTGCGTCCTCTGGATAAGAAGGGCCGCCGCCAATCCGAGATGCTCGTTCCCCTGCTCAGTGCGTTCGCGCCGGAACGTATTTACTCGGCGGTTCCGGAGCGCTGCCAGCACACGGTTGCGCCGCTGGCGGATGAGATGGGGTGTGAGGTTGTCGTCGATAAGCAGTTTGGCGACGATGCCTGGATCGCCGACATGGTTGGCGCCAAGCACGCATTCAAGGACGTGATTGAGGCCGGCGGAACCAGCGTGGTGTGCGCGCAAGGTGGGATCATCCCCGGCATAATCGCGTGGCTCTCGGCGCAAGGGACACTGCCTATCGACGAAGAAATCCGCGCGAAGAAAGCCTCCGTATGGGTGCTGACGTTCCACGACGGCAAGCTCATCGGCGCGGACTACATCCCCTCCCCACTTCCAGTTCTGTAACCCCACCACGACGAAAGGCCCAGACCATGGCAGCTCCTACCGCCATTTCCCAAGACCGCATCGCGGCCACCCTGAAATCAATGGGGGTGCAGTACTTCCGAGAAGACAGCGGCGAGGTTCGCACCGCATTTCCCAGCCTGATGGTGTTCTTCGAGGTAGCCGAGGGTGGTTTCAAGGCCACCGCACGCTGGCTCGGCATCATTGAGGGCGACGATATTGAGACGCTGCGTCTGCGCTGCAACGAGATCAACCGGACGATGCCCCTTGTGCGCGTACACCCGGTACGTCGTGAGGACGATGCCGTCGTGCTGATCGACGCGCCGTTCTTCTCCAACGAAGGCTTCACCGACGAGCAGGTGCGTGCAATGTTGGACTACTACTTCTCCGCAATCCATCACGTGGTGAACCTGCTGCGCGAGGCCTTGCCAGATACCAGCGAGCTCTTGTCGACGAGCGGCCCGAAAACCTTCACCACCGAAGCAAACACCGAAGCCAACGCCGAAGCTAACCAGGAGGACTAGGACATGACTTCTGCAACCAGCAACCTCAGCATCGACCGTGTCATCGCCTTGTTTGACAAGGAAGGCTGGAAGTACGAAAAGGCACCGCTTGGCCCTGCGCTGCGCACCGGTTTTTCCGGTATTGGTCTGGAAATCAACATGATCGAGCCGAATCTCAACGTGCTGACCACCGTCGCTGTGGATTCGGTGAAGGCCGCGCAGTTTAATGAGGTGCTCGAGTGGGTGGAGCGATACAACATTGAGAAGGCTTACCCCACCGTGACCGCAGTGAAGGACGAACAGCGCGGCATCACCGCGCTTGCCGTGACCTACTCTCTGCCGGGTTACTGGGAGCGCAGCGACCAGCAGTTTTCCGACGAGATCAAGACCGGTATCCAAGGCGTCGTTGTCGCTGCGCGTGAGTTCCTGGAGGCGTTCGCCCCGGGCGTCGTCGACCAGTTGGGCAAATAACCAGCCCGAGGGCGCTATCGCCGTCCGGGGTCTAACCCGCGACGGACGGCTTGAACGCTGGACGCGTTGCTTCGAATCGTTCGATAGCGGGCTCGTCGCGAAGCGTCAGCCCAATATCGTCGAGGCCTTCCATGAGCCGCCAGCGGGTGTAATCGTCGATCTCGAAGGTAAAGGTGTTGCCGCCGACGGTGACGGTGCAGTCTTCGAGCGAGACGATCGCCTCATCACTTGGGTGCTGCTCAAGGTGCTTCCAGATCAGCTCGATATCGGAGTGGCTCATGATGCCCGCGAGCAGGCCAGCTTTGCCGGCGTTTCCTCGGAAGATATCCGCGAATCGAGGGCTGAACACGGCGCGGAAGCCGTAGTCCATGAGCGCCCAGACAGCGTGTTCACGCGAGGAGCCTGTGCCAAAGTCCTCGCCGGCGAACAGCACGGAGCCGTCTTTGAACGCGTCCTGATTGAGGACGAATGTGGCTTCGTTTTCACGCCAATTAGAAAATAGGCCGTCCTCGAAACCGGTGCGGGTCACACGCTTGAGGTAGCGCGCGGGGATGATCTGGTCGGTATCAACGTTGGTGCGGGTCAGCGGAACGCCGACGCCGGTGTGAGTGGTGAACTTTTCCATGATCGGGCTCCTTTACAGATCTGCCGGGCTTGCGAGGTGGCCGGTCACCGCAGTTGCTGCTGCAACCAGCGGGGATACGAGGTGGGTACGGCCACCCGGGCCTTGGCGGCCTTCGAAATTGCGGTTGCTTGTGGAGGCACTGCGCTCCCCCGGTCGCAACTGGTCTGGGTTCATGCCGAGGCACATGGAGCAGCCCGCGGTCCGCCATTCTGCGCCGAACTCTGTGAAGATCGCGTCGAGGCCTTCTTCTTCGGCCTGCTGCTTCACAAGTGTGGAGCTCGGTACGACGAGCATGCGTGTACCTTCGGCGATGCGGCGGCCCTTGACAACGTCGGCGGCTGCACGCAGATCCTCGATGCGCGCGTTGGTGCAGGAGCCGAGGAAGACCGTATCGATGGTGATGTCGCGCAGCGGCATGCCCGGGGTCAAGCCCATGTATTCGATGGCCTTCGCAGCAGATGCCTTCGTGTTGTCGTCGGTGAAGTCCTCCGGGTCGGGAACGTTTTCGCCGAGCGGCAGACCTTGGCCTGGGTTGGTACCCCAGGTGACAAACGGTGTCAGTGCTGCACCGTCGATTTCCACGACGGTATCGAACTTTGCGCCTTCATCGGTCGGCAGCGTCTTCCAATACTCCACGGCTGCATCCCAGTCCTCGCCCTTCGGCGCGTACTCGCGGCCCTCGACGTAGTCGAAGGTGGTCTGATCCGGCGCGACCATGCCGGCGCGGGCACCGGCTTCAATGGACATGTTGCACAGCGTCATGCGCGCTTCCATCGACATTTTCTCGATGGCCTCGCCGCGGTACTCGATAATGTGGCCCTGGCCGCCGCCGGTGCCGATCTTGGCGATGATCGCCAAGATCAGGTCCTTGGCCGTCACGCCGTCCTGCAGCTCGCCGGTGACCTCGATGGCCATGGTCTTGAAGGGTTTCAGCGGCAGGGTCTGGGTGGCCATGACGTGCTCCACCTCAGAGGTGCCGATGCCCATGGCAATCGAGCCGAACGCGCCGTGCGTCGAGGTGTGCGAGTCGCCGCAGACAATGGTCATTCCGGGCTGTGTAATGCCCAGCTGCGGGCCGACGGTGTGCACGATGCCCTGCTGGATATCGCCCATCGGGTGCAGCTTCACACCAAACTCGGCGCAGTTGTCGCGCAGGGTGGCTACCTGGGTGCGCGAGGTAGGCTCGGTGATCTCGACGAGGTCACCGCTGGTAATACCCGTGGTGGGCACGTTGTGGTCCTCCGTTGCCAAATGCAACTCGGGGTGGCGCATGGTGCGTCCGTTCATCCGCAGACCGTCAAACGCCTGTGGCGAGGTCACTTCGTGCAGGAGCTGGAAATCGATAAAGATGAGGTCAGGCTCGCCGTTTTCCCCCTTCGTTACCACGTGGTCGCGCCACACTTTCTCCGCTAATGTCAACGGTGGCTGAGTCATCCGGTCCTCCTTCATACGGGCTCCCAACATCCCACACTATGAGATGCTAGGATTCGAACTGTGAGACAGTATAACGAAGGTTCCGGGATTAAAGTCCTCGACCGCGCAGTTGCCATCACACGCTCGGTTGGTGCGGGTGATAAAACACTCGCAGAACTTAGCGACGACACCGGCCTGCCACGCGCAACCGCCCACCGCATTGCCACTGCGCTGGAACTGCACCATGTGCTTTCCCGCAACGAACACGGCGAATGGACACTCGGCCCAGCACTGACCGGTCTTGCCACGGGGCTTCCCTCCGCGCTGCTTCCGGCAGCCGCGCCGGTTATGCGAGACCTGGTTGCACAGACCGGGGAATCCGCACAGCTTTACCAACTGACGGGATCGACCCGCACCTGCATCGCTGCCGAAGAACCGGAAAGCGGACTCCACAACGTAGTGCCGGTTGGCTCCAGGCTCACACTATCGGCCGGTTCTGCCGCCCGCGTGTTTGCTGCCCACTGCCCGATCGACTCCCCGTTTGATGCAGCGGACCTCGAACAGGTACGCAAGGTCGGCTACGCCGAGTCTGTCTCCGAGCGCGAGGTTGGCCTGGCGAGCGTGTCCACCCCGGTGTTCCAGCCCGACGGCACCTTAGTCGCGGTCCTGTCTGTGTCGGGTCCCGCCGAGCGCTTGAAGCCCTCCCCCGGCGCAACATGCGGCGAGGCGCTCAAGAACGCCACCGCTCGGCTGAGCGCCGAGCTCTAGCCGAGCTCCGGCCCGGCACTGGGGGCGCCAACGGGCGTCAGCGAACGTCGATGTCGTCCAAGCGCCTCGCGGGCCACACCGCGGGGGAAGCGGATCTTCCGCCGCAGGATCAGTTCGTCCTCGATGCAGTAGGCGCCGACCAAGAACGCCTCGATCTCCTCACTCGGCGGGGTCCGCTTGACCAGGTAGGGGTCGATGAGGAAGTTATCCGAGGTCGTGCGGCACCGGGTGCGGTTCATGGCTAGGCCAACAGGGGCACGCCGTCGGAACGCGTCTTGGTGAAGGCGACTTCGGCAAGGGTTAGCCCGCAGCCGTCGACAAGCGAGCGCCCCGGCTCAAGATACAGACGCAACCCGCGCTCGCGCAGCGCTTCTGCGACGCCGCCGGAGAGTACCTCGGTGAGCCACGCGCCGCGCGTCGGCTCCTGCCAGTCCCGGGCCGAGCACGCCGCGCTCGAGGGCGTCGGCGACGAGGGCGCGGGCTGTGCGGTCCTTGGCGCTACCGCCGGGGTTGAAGGACTCGAGTTTGGCCCAGACCCGGGGTGTTTCCCCCAACGCTCCATTCGAGGGTACGCTCGCCACGTGAGCAAGAGCGGGCAGATTCTTGGACGGGACATTCGTCGCCTGCTGCGCGTTCCCCGGGCCTTCATCATCATCGTCGGCGTGCTCATCACCCCCGCGCTCTACGCGTGGTTCAACATCAACGCCTTCTGGGACCCCTACGCCCACACCCAGAACATCCGCATCGCGGTGGTCAACAACGACCGCGGCGCCTCCGCCGAGCGCGTCGGCGAGGTCGACGTCGGCGAGCAGATCACCGAGCAGCTCAAGGCCAACGACAAGATCGGGTGGGTGTTTCTCCCCGAGGACGAGGCACGCGACGGTCTCATGCGCGGCGACTACTACGCCATGTTCCTCATCCCTCCCGAGTTCAGCGAGGACCTGCTGAGCCTCGTCAGCGGCACCTACACGCAGCCGGTGTTGGAGTACTACGTCAACGAGAAGAGCAACGGCGTCACCCCCTCGATTACCGACGCCGGCGCCTCCGCCGTCGACACGGCCGTGTCCGAGGCCTTCAAGAAGAAGGTCGGCGAGGCCGCGGCGACCGAGCTGCGCAACAAGGGGTTCGCGGCGCGCGATGACGCCGAGGAGGCCCGAGGCAAAGCCTCCGGGAGCTTCGGCCAGATCGCCGCCGACCTCGACGCCGCCCAGGGGCGGGTGGCCACGATGAAGCAGAGCATCAGCGGTGCGCGCCCGGTTGTCGCCGAGCTGAACACCCTCGTCGGCTCCGTCGACGACACCCTCCGGTCCGTGGACTCCTCTCTCGGCGAGGCCGAGGGGATCATCGCCGAGCTGCAGAAGTCCTCCGCCGGTTTCAGCGCCGACACATCGACCGCGCTCGTCGAGTCCACCAACGCGCTCAGCCTCGGCGCCGCCTCCGCCAACGCCTCCATCGCGGAGGCGACGGGCCAGCTCGGCACCGCCCAGGGGCGGGTGCGCTCCGCCGTCGGCGAGGTCGACGGCGTGGTCAAGCAGGGCGAATCCGCCGCCGCGCAGCTGCGCGCCATGTCGGCCGGGGCGGCCCTATCGCCTGAGGTCCGCGCTCAGCTCGACGCCGCGGCTAGCGCGCTGGAGGAGCGTACCGCCGCCTCCCACGCCGTCCTCGACGGCCTGAACAACGTGGACCGCAGCGCGAGCGCCGCGCTGGCGTCGATAGGCGAGCTCGGCGATTCCCTCGAGGCCACGGCCGCCGACTCCAACGCCGCAGCGCGCGACGCGAGCACGCAGCTCGGCGAGTCCGTGCCCGCGATCAACGCCTCGCTCGCGCAGGCCTCCGGCAGCGTCGCCTCCGTGCGCGGCGCGCTGAGCAGCCAGCGTGCCCTGCGCGAGGAAACGACCTCCCTGCTCGCCGGGGTGGACAACCAGCTCGCGGCCAGCCTCGGCATCCTCGACGAGGTCTCGGGCAACCTCGGCACGCTTGCCGACGGCGCCCGCGCCGCCCAGTCCGACATCAACGCCCTCCTGGCCACCTCCGACTCGGAGGCCCTCAACACTGTCACGAACCTCAACTCCGCGAAGATCGGCGAGTACATCTCCTCGCCCGTCACCGTCGAGCAGCAGGCCGTCTTCCCCTCGGAGAACTACGGCAGCTCCATGGCCTCCTTCTTCACCAACCTGGCCCTGTGGATCGGCGCGTTCGTGCTGACGATCATCTTCCGCGTCGAGGTCGACACCGAGGGCTTCCGCCGCCTCACCGTCGGCCAGGCCTACCTCGGTCGCTTCCTCCTCTTCGCCACGCTCTCGGTGCTCCAGGCCGTCGTGGTGACGCTCGGCAACGTGGCCTTCGGGGTGCAGATGCAGTCCGTCACGGCCTTTCTCGTCACCGCAATCGCCATCGGGGTTGCCTACACGGGGATCATCTACTCCATCGTCTCCGCGCTCGGCCACATTGGCCGCGGCATCGCCGTCTTCCTCGTCGTCATCCAGATCCCGGGCGCGTCGGGCCTCTACCCCATCGAGCTCATGCCCGACTTCTTCCGCCGCATCTACCCCTTCCTCCCCTTCCGCTACGGCATCGACGCGATGCGCGAGACCGTCGCCGGGTTCTACGGCCACCACTACCTCCGCTTCATGGCGGCGCTTCTCGCCATGTCCGCCGCGGCCTTCGCCCTGGGGTGGCTGTTCCGACTCACCTCCTCGCACGCCAACCTCCTGTTCAACCGCCAGCTCGCGCGCACGAACCTGATCACCAACGAGAAGGTGGAGGTCATGGGCTCGCCCTACCGCGCGTCCGACATCATGGCCGCCCTGTCGGACCGGGATGAGTTCCGCGGTGGCGTCGAGAAGCGGGCGCGGATGCTGCGGGAGAACTACCGCACCCTCATTTTCGGCGGGATCGGCGCGGGCGTTGTCGGCATCGCCATCATCACCCTGCTCACCATGCTCCTGCCCACCGACAAGACGATCATGCTGGCCATCGTCGTCGCCTGGTCGCTGCTGGTCGTCCTCTACCTCGGCGCGGTGGAGTACTTCACGCAGAGCCTCGTCGACGCCGAACAGGTCTCGCGCCTCGGCGAGGCCGAGCTGCGCGACGCCGTAATCCACCGCCACGACTCCGCCGGCACCAGCGTCACCATCGGGCCCGCGGATGCCGAAAGCGAGGACACCAAGTGAGAACCGTCTTCTCCATCGCCTACAACGACCTGCGCCGTCTCTACACCAACGTCATGGCGGGCATCGTCATGGTCGGCCTCATCGCCATCCCCTGCCTCTTCGCCTGGTTCAACGTGCTGGCCACGTGGAACCCCTTCGCCAACACAGAGCGCCTCGAGGTGGCGGTGGCCAACACCGACCGCGGCCACACGAGCGACCTCACCCCGCTGGCCGTCAACGTCGGCGACATGGTCCTCTCCCAGCTCTACCGCGACGACTCGATGGACTGGGTCATCACCGACGCCGACGATGCCATCGAGGGCGCGAAATCCGGCGAGTACTACGCCGCCATCGTCCTGCCGCCCACGCTGAGCGACGACATGTTCACCTTCTACGCCGGCGACGCCGAACCCAGCCGGATCGACCTCTACATCAACGAGAAGAAGAACCCCATCTCCCCGCTGCTCATCTCCAACGGCACGCAGGGCGTCAGCGCCCAGATTAGCGCGTCGTTCACCAGGGCCCTCTCCGAGGTGTCATTCGGGCTGATCGAGACGGCCTCGGACTTCTTCAACGAGGCGGAGACCAAGCAAGCACTCGACTCCATCGAGACGCGCACTGCCAGCGCCCGCGACCAGCTGCTCTCCAGCGCCAGCACCGTCGACGCGCTCGCCTCGCTCACCGAGTCGAGCGTGCCGCTCGTCGACAGCGCCGAGCGGATCTCCGGGGCGCTGGGCGACTCTCTCGGGCAGGTCCACCCCGTCGACCTCGGAGCCACCGGGGCGGGCCTCGGCGGAGACGGCGCGGCGCTTGCGGCGGCGCTGGGGGCGACGTCGGAAAGCTTCGCCGCAGTGAGCGACCGCGTCGACCAGCTGATGGCGGACTCCTCCGCCACCTCCCAGGCCACCGCCGCGAACCTGACGGACATCGCCGCGCGCATCGATGTCCAGGTGAAGCAGTACACGGCCCTGCGCGACACCATCAACGACCAAGTCGCCCCGGCGCTTCCCCCCGACGCCCAACCGGCGGTGCGCGCGGTGGTCGGCGACCTCAACGACGCTATCGCCCGCCAGACGGCCGTGCGCGACCGACTCAACGACGCCGCCGCGCGCCTCACCGCCGGGCAGGGCAGCCGGGACGGGAAGAACGCGGACCGGCAGGAGATCAAGGACTCGATCGCCCGGGCCCGCGAGGCGATGGACTCGGCCAAGAATTCCTACGACACCGGGATCCGCCCGCGCCTCGAGGCGCTGTCGGGCTCGCTGGACAACGTCCGGGCGAACGTCGACAAGGCCCGCTCGGACATGGACGGCGTCTCCTCTGCCCTGGCCAATCGGCCCGGCTCGCTGCGCGACACCCTCGCAGCCTCCGGTGCGGACCTGCGCGACACGGCGGAATCCCTGCGCGCCAACGCGGCGAGGATGCAGGAGGCGCAGCAGTCGATCGCGCAGGCGCGCTCGAGCGGGGACCTGACGAAGCTGGCCGACCTCGTCTCCAGCCACCCGGAGGAGCTCGCCGACGCCCTCGTCGACCCAGTCAAGGTGGAGCGCAAGGAGGTCTTCCCCCGCGTCAGCTTCGGCGCCGGCATGGCCCCGCTTTACACGGTGCTCGCCCTGTGGGTGGGCGCCCTGTTGACGTCGGTGGCCGTGCGCACGGACGATCGCTCCATCGAACAGAACGTGGTCGATCCCGACCGCCTCACCGCGGGCCAGAAGTACTTTGGCCGCTACCTGACGTTCGTGACCACCGGTCTGGCCCAATCCACGCTCCTCATGGCGGGGCTCATCGTCTACGTGGGCATCGAGCCCGCGCACCCCTTCCTCCTCTTCATGGCGGGGTGGGTCTCGAGCCTGGTCTTCCACCTGATCTGCTACACGCTGGTGCTCTCCCTGAGCAACGCCGGCAAGGCCGTCGGCGTGCTCATCCTGGTGCTCCAGGTCTCGGCGGCGGGCGGCGCCTACCCGCTGCAGCTGCTGCCGGGCTGGGCGCAGGCGATCAGCCCCTGGCTGCCCGCGACCTACTCGATCCGCGCTATGCGCGCCGCGGTCTTCGGCACCTACGGCTGGGACTTCTGGCGAGCCCTCGGCAGCCTCGTCCTCTTCGTGCTGCCTTTCCTCTTCCTCGGCCTCTGGCTGCGCCACCGGCTGCACCACGCGATCAGCCGCATGGACGAGGCGGTTGCTCAGACCAAGGTGATGATGTCCTAGCCGCGCCTACAGGTCGATGGTGCCGCGCACGCGCGCGGTCACCAGCCCGCCCACCCAGATGTCGCGGCCGTCGTCGATAAGCAGATTATGCTTCGACGAACCCCTCGCCGATGCGCCACTGGCGCTTCTCGCCCAAGCTGACGGAAGCGTCCGGGTCCTCCACGTCCGAGACCCGGTAGTAGAGCATGTCCACATAGTCATAGTGGATGCTTGCGATGCCGTAGCCATGGGCATCGAAATCGATGTGGTTGACCCAGGGATTGGCATCGCGGATGGTCTTCTCCACCAGCAGCGACGTCGAGTTGTCTTCCGGGTGGTACGTCCCAAACACTGTGGTGAGGATTTCATCCACATTTGGTGCAGAAATTGAGGTTGTCACCATCTCGCAGCCGATCTCACCAAAGCCCGACGGGGAGGCAATCGAGTTCGCCCACTCTGAGTGGATGTCGCCGGTCAGGAACAAGGCGTTCGACTCCTGCTCGTCCAGCATGGTGAGCAGGCGGTCACGCTCGGCCGCATAGCCATCCCACTGATCCGAGTTCACCGCAATACCGGTAGCGCGCTCCCTCATGTAGCCCGTTGCAATATTGGCCTTCTCGTTGTCCTTGATGGTGACAAAGCGCATGGGCGACACCATCACGGAGTTACCCAGCACATCCCAGCGTGCGGTGGACTGTTGGAGTTGTTCTGCCACCCAGGCAAACTGCTCGTCGCCAAGCATTGTGCGCTCATCTTTGGCAAAGTAGTCGCTGGTGGTTTCCTCGTCGCGGAAGGTTCGCAGATCCATCATCGTCAGCTGCGCGAGGTTGCCAAACTGGAAGCTGCGGTAGATGCCTGGAGCCTCAATGAGCGCACTGCGACGTACCGGGAGCCATTCGAAGTACGCCTGCATCGCCACTGCTTCGCGTTGCTTCCACTGCCCTTCAACCCGGCCGTCCGTGTGGTTTTCGGCTCCTTCGCGCCAGCTGTTGTTGGCTGACTCGTGGTCGTCCCACACCACAATCCAAGGGCACGCCGCATGGGCCGCCTGCAGGTTCAAGTCGGTGCGGTAGCGGCCGTAACGTTGGCGGTAATCCTCCAACGTGGTGATTTCCCACTCCGGATGGTGCATCCTGGCCACACCACTTTTGCCTACGTACTCGCCGGTTGGATACTCATAGATGTAATCGCCGAGGAACACCACGTGGTCGATTTCGCCCGCACGCGCGCGCTGAGCCATGTCAGCGTAGGCGCTAAAGAATCCGGACTCCCAGTTCGCACATGATGCGATTGCGAGATTGAGCGTATCCAGGTCAGCGTCTACGGCTGGCGCAGTCAACGTACGCCCCACCGGGGAGAAAGAACCTGCGTGCTCACCCGATTTCACGATGAAACGGTAGAAGTACTCCGTATCTGGATCGAGCCCGTCCGGATCGACGTGCACCGTGTGGTCGGATTCCGCACGCGCAATCGCGCTTCCTGTCTTTGGGTGAGTGAAGTCTTCAGTGGTGTCGATCTGCCATTCCAGCTCGACATCGTCGCCAAGACCTGAGCCTGGCAACGCCTCGCGCGAGGGTGTCACACGGGTCCACAACACCACGCGATCCGGCAACGGGTCTCCCGACGCAACCCCGTGCAAAAATGGCAAGTCCCACTGATCCGCTGGCGTTGGCACCTCAGGAGTTGAGACAGTGCTGCGGCGCGCAGCAACAGCACCGCCAGTACCCAGTGCTACGGCTGCGACAGACGCGGCAACGGTTTGGAGAAATATACGACGATTGACACGGGGTTTCGAGCTCATGACGCCCACTTTCAACCAGCTCACAGGCGCGCGCAACGAGGAAACCGCCAAGTTTCCAAAAATTCACCCACACTTCACTGAGGTGACGATCCGCTAGTAACCCGCTGTTAAAACAACGTGACTTGTGTGGGTGGACATGACTGTTTCGCTTTCCCGTGCCCCTCGTTCCATTCGTCGCACCGCAATTTCTACGGCTGTCGTCGTGTCCCTGTTCGGCTCTGCCACGACGGCCGTCGCTGCGGATGCCCCTGCAGGTGCAATCAACACCCGTATCAGCCGCATCGTCCTCGGCATCGGATCCGACGCGACGGAAGCGAACTTGGCCTGGCAGTCGAAGACCAGCGAGACACAGTTCCTGGAGTACTGGCCGACTGCTGATCCAGCCAACATCACGCGCGTGGAATCGCCCCGTGGCCCGTACAACTCGGCTGTCTTCTACCCGCACGAAGCGACGATGACCGGCCTCGAGCCTGACACGGAGTACGCCTACCGGGTTGGAAGCGATCGTCGTGGCTATAGCGAGCAACGCACCTTTACCACCGGCACCGACGGAGATTCCTGGAGCTTCCTCGCCATGGCCGATGCGCAAATCGGTGTAGATACGAAAATCGCCGAGCAGTCCGCCGCATGGAACAAAGCGGTCAATACCGCAACCGGTGAACACCCCGACTCCGCGTTCATCATGCACCTGGGCGACCAGGTTGAGGGCTGGGGTGCCCCGGTCAAGCAGCTTGAGGAGTTCACCGCGCCAGAAAAACTCCAGGAGTACCGCCTTGCCGTACTGAAGGGCAATCACGAGACATACACGCTCGACCGTCACTTCCAGGACACGTACTTCCTGCCCAACGAAGTTGATGACACCGCGAACTACTTCTTCAACTACAACAACGTCTTGTTCATCGGGTTGGACGGCAACCGCGCATCCAAGGCCGACATCGACGTCCACGCGAAGTTTGTCAACGAAACGATCGCCGCACATGGTGCCGACGCTGACTGGGTGATCGTCGGTATCCACCACGCACCGTTCTCCCAGGGCACGCACTACACCGACAAGGATGTCGTCGAACTACGCAACTCCTTGACCCCAAAGTTGTCCGAAGCCGGTGTGGACCTGGTGCTTAGCGGCCACGACCACATTTACACTCGCACGCATCTGATGAACGGTGTCGCCCCTGTCATTCCCGCTGGCGCATCGAAGTCCGGCGACATTCTTATTCCGGAAGACAACGAGGTCCTCTACGTCACCTCCACCACGGCAACGGGTGGCAAGTACTACGACTTCCAGGACGAAAACGGCACAACCCACCCGAATGTCCGCGAAGAAAACGTTACTGACCTGGCACACAAGTCCACCGCACGCTGGCGCCAAGACTACAACCCGGACTACACCAGCATTGACGTCTCGCCTGAGTCGCTAAAACTGACGACGTACAACATCAACACCCCGTACGTGGTGGATCAGGTCACTCTACTGAAGAAGGACGCCACACAGGAGGACGCCCCGCAGGAAGAAGCACCGACGACGACTGAAAAACCAAGCGCGACCACGACGAGCGCCGCGAAGCCGACCACGCTCACTTCGGTGTCCACGGTGACGTTGACGGAAACCTCGACGATTACGTCCCCATCTCCCACCGTTGTGGAAACCACCAAGGTTGTCCCCACGACGGTGAAGCAAACCGTCACGCCCACCACAGAGAAATCCGGCGCCGACACCGGGAACACTCCGTCTGAGAACGACGCCAACAACGGCTCTCACGAGACCACTGAAACCGACGCGTCCGGCTCCAGCACGACCGGCATCGTCCTGACGGTGTTGGGCATCCTGTTCGGCCTCATCGCTGCCATTGTTGCGGTGCTGGTCAACCTGAACCCTCAGTTCGTCCAAGACATCCGCCACAAGTACGGGATCTAAGGGCTACTCCGCTGCACGGGCACTGACACGCTCAGCCCACCGATAGATAATGTTCTGTTTATCTCGGCGCAGCGTGTCGTGGCCGAGGACCAACCCCTCGTTCATCCGCCCTGCAGCAGCAAGGTGCTTCTGCCCCACCAATGTGCCGTCTGGGTGGATGTGCAGGGCGCTAGTGTCTGCATAACGCATCCCGACACCACGCTCGACGAGATCCCCAATGAGAGTCCCGTCGACGACTCCGGCAGGTGCGTTCACGGCGTCAATCACGACTGTTGCGCCGACCTCCTTGGCCACTTCGGTCAAATCGTCTTCGCCACGGTTGAAGACGTCGGTGCGGATCCGGTTGTCGTCGATAAGCGCGAGCATCTCCACCGCCGATTCAACAGGTGGGCCGGTAGCAACGCGCCCGAGTGTGCTCATGAAATCGTCGAACTCGGAGCCGCCAAGCGATTCTCGGCCGCCGAAGGACGCGCGCTGGATGAGCGCATCCTCGGTGTCGCGAAACGCCAGCGCCACAGCAAGCGCCGACGTCCATGGTCTCTCCCCTTTTGCAGCAGCGACGGATGTGCGAAATTCCGTCACTGGATCCCCGGTGAAGTCCTCACCGTTGATCACCGCTTGAATATCCTCACGCGCACCTTCCCCACCGACGATCGCGAGGATGGCTTCTGCTGACTCCGTCAGAATTTCCTTGAGCTCTTCAAGCGACTGGCACTGCAGAATCGCCCGGTCAGCTTCCGCAATAACGGGTTGGGCCTGGCGCGATTGCTCCTCGTCGAGGTAGGCCTTGACCTCCATAAAACGGCCCGATCGGGTCACTGGGTAAAACACTTTCGCCTTTGCGTAGCGCACGACATCGATAAAGGTCAGCGCTGCTCCGCGCACGAGCGCGATGTCATCGGATGTGACCGAATCCAGATTGCTTGCCGGATACGCCGGGGCGATTACACGAAGATCCCCGAGATCCTGATGAGCAAGCGAGCCTGGCCAATCATGCGCGTGCCCTGTCACCATGAGTACTTCGTCGAACTGCTCGCCGTCCACTTCAACGCCATTTCCCACAGGGGTTACGTCCTGTACTCGAGTGATGCGGAAATCAAGCGTGCACTTTGCTGGCAAGTTCGTCCGCAAGGCTTCCCACGAAGCATCCAAGTGCTCGCCTACGCGTCGTCGTGGAGGGAACTGCCCTTCTAACTCGTCGTTTGGATCTAAGGGCCCCAGGTGGGTCTCCACAATGGATTTTGGGGCGTTGAGGATCCACTGCTCCGGAACCGAGGCACCAAACGCTCCTGGTGCTGAAATTTCTTCCATCGGTGTCTCGTTAAACACCGTAAGTTCGATGGCTGCTCCACGCTGCCCCGC
Source organism: Corynebacterium sp. HMSC034E11 (assembly GCF_001835905.1). Classification (NCBI taxonomy): domain Bacteria; kingdom Bacillati; phylum Actinomycetota; class Actinomycetes; order Mycobacteriales; family Corynebacteriaceae; genus Corynebacterium; species Corynebacterium sp. HMSC034E11. The sequence goes on along the minus strand of NZ_KV826421.1, from coordinate 101,132 downwards.
ACGATCAATGAGCTCTTCTGCAGCCCACAGCCCACGGGGGCCTGCTCCGATGATGGCAACTTTCATTTCCTACGCCCCTTTGCGGAGTACTCGTCGAGCGTTGCTGCTGCCCACTCGAAATCGGCACGGCGTATGCCGCGACGCGCGTCGCATTCGCCAAAAGGTACGCCGGACATGTGCCCCACCTTAGGCGGTGCGGGCTTCCAATCGCTCGACTTGGCGACGAAGCTCCGCACCTAACTGATTGCCCGGCAAGCGTTCCTGAACCACATCGCACACTGAGCGGTACCCCCACACCTGCCGCTCTACAGGCGAATTGAAGCGTCCCCAGAGGTCATCCCCGATTGTGTCGAGGTCGGCATGAATGGAAAGCAGGTTGTGCAGTTTGTCTGCCGCTGCGATGAGAACACTGCCTTCCTCGGCTTCGCAAAGATGCGCAAGGTATGCGTCGGCGCGCCCCTGCCAGCTGCCGATGCTGTCGTCTTTGGTCACGCCTCGGACGAGCTCGACGACGCGTTCGCCGAAATCCGCAGCCATCTGCTCTGCGCTGTATTCCTCGGGGACATCTTCGAAAATGTCGTGGAATAGTGCACCGATGAGAACGTCCTCGTCGTCGGTGACTTGAGAAACGAAGTGCATCACGCCAAACACGTGCGATACGTAGGGAATGTCGGTGCCTTTGCGCACGTCATTGCGGTGCGCAAATGCGGCGACGTTGATAGCCCGAATGATTCGCGGTGATACAACCGGAATGTGTTCTGCCATGTACGGCTCCTTTCTGTCGGGAAACACGTCCCACTGTAAAGATGCCGCCGACACGAAAGACGGAACATTCGAACACTGCTGCTAATCGACGACAATCTGTCCCCGCACCCGTACCGTCACCGCTCCACCAACCCAGATGTCAGAGCCGTCGTCACTGATGGTCACACGGCCGTCCCGGCCGAGCGCAGTACCTTGGGAGACCGAGTAAGTTGCCGGCACGTCCCCGCGCGATCGCAGCCACTGCGCCATCGCACCGTTCGCGCTACCCGTCACCGGGTCTTCAAACGTCGGAGTAAAAGCGCGTAACACATACGCCGGATCCGTCCCACCCGTGAGAGCGGCGAACGCAACCTTGAGGTCGCTCGATGCCGGTCGTTGTAACGCGCGAAGGGTTTCTACGCTATCCAGCAGTGCCAACCGCCAGCCCGGCCCGTTGTCGCCCCACGCGGCGTCAACGAGCGAACTCTCCCCCACCCCGAACACGTCGCAGATCTCTGCACGTTCGCATGCCGTAAGAGGTGCAGAATTCTTCAGCGGTGGGGTTGCGAACGCGAGCATCGAGTCGCTGATACGCACCTGCACATTGCCAACACCGCACTCTTGGACGACGCCGTCTGAGGCCTTCGGCGTGTTACCCAACTCCAGCCACGCACGCGCCGTGCCCAAGGTCGGGTGCCCTGCGAAGGCGTATTCCTCGGTTGGGGTGAAGATTCGGACCCGGTAGTCGGCCTCGTCGTTAGTAGGTTCGAGCAGAAACGTCGTCTCCGAGAAGTTCGTCCAAGCTGCGATCCGCTGCATCTGCTCAGTGGTCAGATGGTCCGCCCCGCAGATCACCGCGAGAGGGTTTCCCGTGTAGGCACCGGTTGAGAACACGTCGAGTTCGAAGAAACTAAGGGAAGTCACTGAACCTACGCTACCAATGCGAAAACCTCCGACCCGGAATCCGGATCGGAGGTTTTCTCCTTGTACCCCGTACGGGATTTGAACCCGTGTTACCGCCGTGAGAGGGCGACGTCCTAGGCCGCTAGACGAACGGGGCGCGCTCGCTTTTTGCGACTTGCTAACAATAAAGGAAACTTCCCAATATCAACAAATCAGCACGTCAGACGCTAAAAACTACTCCACACCAAGCGCTGGTCCGAGCGTGTCCCAACTTGCCACTAACTCACGTCGGAACAAGCCGAAGTTGTGCGTCCCTTCCTTGAACTCGTACCAATCCGGGTCGATGCCATTGCGTCGTGCCTCTGCGATGAAGTGCAGCGAACACGCATACGCGAGTTGCTCATCAGGCACAAGAAGTGGCTCGGGCGAATCGACGACCTCAACGTCAAGCTCCGACGGCAAACCACGTGAGGCCGACAGAAAAATCTTCTTCCCCTTGAGCCCCTGAACATTGCGCACGGGCGAGTGGGCGGCCCACGCCGGATCCCAGGAGCTGCCCCACATCTGTGCTGGGTCGCCCTTATTAATGCGCACGGTGCCGCTGGCGAAGGCCTGTCCGACAAGCCCAGTTGTCGACGGGCAGGAGGAATATGTTCCCGCAGCGACAAACCTGTCTTCCAAGGTGGCGATGTGCAGGGCTGGCCCACCGGACATCGAAAGGCCTGCGATGGCGTCGCGGCCGGTGCCGTGGAAGTGCTCGTCGATAAGCGG
>NZ_KV826421.1:96509-98614 GCF_001835905.1 Corynebacterium sp. HMSC034E11 | reverse complement strand
CGTGGAAGTGCTCGTCGATAAGCGGCGGCAGCTCCTTGGTCAGATACGTCGTCCACTTGTAACTGCCGTGCTTGTCGTGCGTTCCAGCCCAGTCGGCCTGCTGCGAGCCGATAGAGCCGCGCGGAGTGACCACATTGATGTGCTTGTCTGCGAAGAACTCAGAAGCGCGACCATCTTTCCACCACGGGGTCACCATTCCACCACCTGCGCCGCCCAGAAGGTAGAACGTCGGGCGCGGATCGGTGTTCTCAGGACCGCCTTCCGGCAAGATGAGTTCGTTTTCAATCTCCCGGCGCATCGATGGCGAGTAGACAGTGAGCACCCACACGTTGTCCTGCAAGTGCTCCAGTTTGCGGAACTGCGCAGGCGGCGCGTCCGAATCCGGGAACGTTTGGTCCACCACCGTGCTCGAGCCAAGTGACTGTGCCGCCCGGGAGCTGCCCTCGAACACAAAGCGTCCGAACAGCAGGTGGCCGAAAATACCGCTCATCATCGCGCCGATCAGGATGATCGGTATTGCTAGCGGCGGAGTATCCGGCCCAATCTGACGGAAGCCGTTGATCAGCCATGATCCCGTCCATCCAGGTGCTTCTTGCTTTTCGACGAGCCCAAGGCTCTCACGTGATTCCACCGCCGGTGCTGGCGTGGCGACGAGCATGCTCACTGACGTAGTGGCTGCGCACAGGGCCACACCGCGACGAATCATTGGTTTCACACGCCAAACTGTAGCCCAACAGCTGTCACGAACTCGACCCTGACGATTCTGACGAGCCTGACGAGCCGCGCTGCCCCAAAGGTTGTGGCGCTTCGCTTGGCAGCGGCGACTTTGTCACCGGTGTTTCGCGCTCAAACGGCTCCACATTCAACGCCGGACCGATAACGCGCCAGCTCTCACGCATGGACTTTTCAAAAAGCCCCCAACTATGTGTGCCCTCCACCTGTGGGTACCACTCCACATCCAAGCCTGCCCGCTTGGCTTTGTCGGCGAAATAGGCAGAGCACGCATAGGATGCCGCCTCAATGGTCACAGGCGGGCCAATGCGCTCCGATGATGTCTTCGACGCATCGATCGCGCCAGGTACCCCCTGGGCAGCGGCGATAAACAGCGCAGTGTCCCGCAATGCATCCAGGTTCAACACCGGCGAATGCGCCCGCCAGGCCGGGTCGCTCGACATGCCCCACATCTTCTTCGGATCAGCGCCATTCATCTTCAGCGCTTCACGCACGTAGGTGTCCCCCAGCATCCCGGTTGTGGCCGGGCACCCCGAGTAGGAGGCCGCGGCGGCAAAGCGCTCCGGCGCGATGGACGCGATGTTCAGCGCGGGCCCTCCGGACATGGAAATGCCGGCGATGGCGTCGTGGCCGGTGCCGTGGAAGTGCTCGTCGATAAGCGGCGGCAGCTCTTTGGTCAGGTATGTCAGCCACTTGTTTCGCCCTGTTGCTTTATCTTCGCGATACCAGTCAGCCTGCATCGAGGACACCGACCCAATCGGTGTAACCACGTTGACCAGCTTGTTCTGGAAAAACTCCTGGTAGTCCGAAGAATTACGCCACGACCATCCGTTCGCGGCACCGTCGGCCCCCATAAGAAGGTAGAAGGTCGGGCGCGGGGTGTCGTTGTCAGGACCGCCGGGAAGAATCACCTCGTTTTTCACTTCTTTGCCCATGGCGTGCGAATAGACGACGACCTCGTAGACGTCGTTTTCGATGTGCGTTAGGGACTTCAACTCGGCCGGACGCGCGTCCGGGTCTGGGAACGTATCGCTCAGCTGGTACGAACTGAACCCTCCGGATGAGCCGCCGACGCTGGAGCCTTCGTACATGGACGAGCCGAATACTCCCCCGCCGAGCGTCGTGAGAAACAGTGCCGGCACCGCAAGCAACGGAATCGTGGAAAACAAGCTAGACGCCGCCATTGGGACGCTGAGCGCGTCGATCACGCTTGAGCCAGTTTGACGCGCTCTGCCACTTAGAAACGACGGCAACAACCACAACATAGACACAAGGTACCTGCCGGGAAGGCTCGAACGCGAAAACCTCCGACCTGGCGAACCAGATCGGAGGTTTTCTTCTTGTACCCCGTACGGGATTTGAACCCGTGTTAC
>NZ_KV826421.1:29412-96409 GCF_001835905.1 Corynebacterium sp. HMSC034E11 | reverse complement strand
AGGGCGACGTCCTAGGCCGCTAGACGAACGGGGCATTAGGACACAGAACGCAATTGCTCTGCAGCTGGCCTACCAGGACTCGAACCTAGAATGACGGTACCAGAAACCGTAGTGTTGCCAATTACACCATAGGCCATTGTTTTTCAGTCCTGACCTGCGCTTTCCGTTTCCGTTCCGCGCTGTCTGCCTGAACAACATGGAGTACTATAACCATGAATCGCTATGTGTACCAAATCCGCAGGCCACCGCATAGAAACGCGGTGGCCTAAACGTACGAAAACAACAGCGTTGTAGTTCCTACTCCGTAGCGCTCCTACTCTGCAGCCTGGTACGGCGTAACGGCGCGGGCAGCCTTGAGACGCTTCAGCGTGGACTCACGGCCAAGCAGGTCCATGGACTCGAACAGCGGCGGGGACACCGCGGCACCAGTGGTGCCCACGCGCAGGGCACCGAATGCGACACGCGGCTTGAGCTCGAGGTCCTCGATCAGCGCCTTGTTCAGCGCTGCTTCGATGTTCTCGGTGGTCCACTCCCCCTCACCGATCGCCTCAAGCGCTGCAATACCGGCATCCAAAGGCTCGACGGCGGTGTCTTTGAGGTTCTTCTTTGCACTCTTCTCGTCCAGCACCAAGTCATCGTCCGCGATGACAAGGAACTTCAGCAGGTCGTACGCATCGGAGAGCACCTTGATACGGGTCTGCACGAGATCCGCCGCAATGGTGAACTTGTCTTCCGAGTAATCCGCTGGGAAGTCGGTGTACTCGGTGAAGTACTCGCGCAGGCGGTTTCGGAAGTCTTCCGGCTCAAGCAGGCGAATGTGGTCGGCGTTGATTGCTTCAAGCTTCTTCTGGTCGAAGCGGGCCGGGTTACCCAGCACGTCCGAGACGTCGAAGACCTTGACAAACTCGTCGACAGAGAAGATGTCCTGATCCGCAGAAAGCGACCAGCCCAGCAGCGCGAGGTAGTTGATCATGCCTTCTGGGATGATGCCGTTGTCGCGGTGGTTAAACAGGTTGGATTCCGGGTCACGCTTGGAAAGCTTCTTGTTGCCCTGGCCCATCACGAACGGCAGGGGGCCGAACTCGGGGGTGAAATCCGTAATACCGATACGCTTCAGCGCCTCGTAAAGCGCGAGCTGACGTGGCGTGGAGGACAGCAGGTCCTCACCGCGCAGGACGTGGGTAATACCCATGAGCGCGTCGTCGACAGGGTTGACCAGCGTGTACAGCGGCGCGCCGTTGGAGCGGGCGACAACGTAGTCTGGCTGGGTTTCGGACTTGAAGGTGACCTCACCGCGCACAAGGTCGTTCCAGGTCCAATCCTGGTCCGGCATGCGAAGGCGCCAGACCGGCTTGCGGCCTTCGGCCTCAAAAGCATCGATCTGTTCCTGAGTGAGGTCACGGTCAAAGTTGTCGTAGCCCAGCTGCGGGTCGCGGCCTGCGGCCTTGTGACGCTCCTGGACCTCTTCGTTGGTGGAGTACGCCGGGTAGACCTCGCCGGCCTCGATGAGCTTGTTCAGCACATCGGCGTAGATGTCAGAGCGCTGCGACTGACGGTACGGCTCGTGCGGGCCACCGACGTTGATACCTTCATCCCAGCCAAGGCCGAGCCACTCGAGCGACTCAATAATCGCCTGGTAGCTCTCCTCGGAGTCACGGGCGGCATCCGTGTCCTCGATACGGAACACGAACTTGCCTCCGGAGTGCTTGGCTTGCGCCCAGTTGAACAGGGCGGTGCGGACCATGCCCACGTGTGGGGTTCCGGTCGGCGACGGGCAAAAGCGAACGCGCATATTGGGGTTTTCAGTCATGGGGCAATCGTAGCGCGCCATATGCATTGCGCTTGTCGACGCCCAACCACCCCCGGCGCTCACCGCCCAGGATCCAGCAACATATCGCGTTACTTCGGGTTGCGCATGAGGAAGCGCCACATTTCGTCTGCTGCAGACGGCGAGTACCACCAGAAGTGGTTCGAGCCATGCACCTTGATCACTTCCACGCCCTTGCGGCAGTTTCGCGACGACACCCGAGTCGCATTGTTGCCGGCCGGGCGCGAATCGACTCCCCCGAAGCACCCGTTGCGGCGCTCGTAGGATTTAAACAGCTCCGGCACCGGCAGCACTTGCTGGCCTCGTCGAGTAGTGCCGTGGTACGGGGTGAGTGTGTCGTTGGTGCCGTGAATGGCCATGAACGCGACCGGCAGGTTCTGGCAGCCACGGTTCACCGGGGCGTAGTACGCGCCGGACACGCCAGCAACGCCAGCAAACAAGTCCGCCATGTGGCAGGCGGAGACTGCGGCCATGCCGCCACCGGTGGACATGCCGGTGGCGTAGATCCGGAGTCGATCGATGTTGTAGTAGCGCTGGACGTCGTTGATCATTGCGCGGACAAAGGCGATGTCTTGGCCTGGACGTGTCGCTGCGGTTGCGGATCCCTCCCACGATGCTCCGATCGCGCGCGGGTAAACGATGATCGCGTCGCGGCCGACAGATGATTCACGCAGGCGTGAATAGTTACGAAAATTCTCCGTGGAATCCTGATATGCGGAGTACCCCACCATCACCGGGGTGGGACGTGCAGGGTTGTACCCTCGCGGCACCCAGACGAGGTAGCTTCGTCCCGCTACACGGACCTCGCCGTTGGCCCCGTTCGCCACCGGCGCCGGCGCTTGGGGCGCCCACGCACCGGGGAGATTCGGCGCGGGAATTTGCGGGGCGGGAACTGGGTTGATCGGCAACGATGAGCCTTGCGGCAGGGAGTCGTTGGCCATCTGGACAAACTTGTTCCACTCAGCATTTGCCTGGTTGACCGCGTTTGTAACTGCCTGATTCGCCTGCGAAGACAAGTCTTGCGCCTGTGCAGGGACAGGAGTGACCACCCCAGCGGCGATCATGAGCGTTGCCACGCTTCCTGCCAGTGCTTTACGGATCCGCCCAACCCGTTTCGCACCAACTGCCACATTATTACCATTTTTCACACAGGCAACAATAAATCTGGGGTATATCCGAAGCAACTGATCCGACCGCACCTTTTTGCACGCCGCCGGTTAGAGTGTTTGCCCATGTCCGTCAACCCGCTTGCCGGCCCTCCATCCGGCCGCCCCGACACTGCGCCCGATTTTCTCCTTTCGCGCGCAGAAGGATCGGTCCGCACTCAAGGCGCCACCCGCACGTTTAGCGACGCCTGGGAAGCGAACAACGCGCTAGAGCGCGGCGAGGTGGAAATGGTTGTAGGTGCGCTCCCCTTTGACCAGGACTGCCCAGCGGCGCTCACTGTGCCAGAGCACATCATTCGGGAGCCAGGCCCGCTAGAGCCGCACCCGTATTACCGGATTGGCGCAGGTTCTCGCCTTCACGCAACGCTTATCGACGTCGACCCTTCCCCCGAGGAACATCTTCGACGCGTTGAGGCCGCAGTGGGTACTATCCGCAACTCCCTGTTGGACAAGGTTGTGCTTGCCCGTGCGGTAGACATCGCCTTCGACCCGCCCGTTGATCCACGCCTCGTCGCGGCCAGGCTGATCGATCTGTCCTACACGCACGACGGTTTCATCGCGGACCTCACCCCATCTGGCCGCACGGGACATTTCCTAGTCGGCTCCTCCCCCGAAGTCCTGGTGCGCCGCCGTGGCAACAAGGTGACCTCCTATCCCCTTGCAGGTTCGGCAGCACGTGTACCGCACGATCCGGCGGCGGACCGCGCCGCAGCGGAGGCACTGGCGTCGTCGCAAAAGGATTTCGACGAACACCGCTTCGTTGTCGAGCACATCCGCGAGGTCCTCGAGCCACTTTGCTCTGACCTGCAGATTTCAGAGCGCCCAATCCTAGAAAAGACCAGCGAGATGTGGCACCTTGCCACACCGATTAGCGGCACGTTGAAGGAACCGGCACCAACAGCGCTGGATCTGGCAATGCGTCTCTACCCCACCCCTGCTGTGTGCGGCACCCCACCCGCCGCCGCAGAAGCCCTGATTACCACCGCCGAATCGGATCGCGGTTTCTACGCCGGCGCGGTCGGATATACCGATGCCGCAGGTGATGGCGAATACATGGTTGCCATCCGTTGCGCGGAGGTCAACGGCGACGGCACACACGCCCGCGCCTGGGCCGGTGGCGGGCTCACCGCAGACTCCGACCCACAGGCCGAACTCGACGAGACTTCAGCCAAACTGCGCACGATCATGCGCGCGCTGGGCCTGTAAACACGGCCCAAAAGCGAGCCTGCGTTCTAGGCGCGCTCGACGGGGTTGCCCAGTTTGCCGATACCTGGGATCTCAACCTCGATGTAGTCGCCCGGAACCATCTCTGCGGTACCCGCCGGCGAACCGGTTGCAATGACATCGCCCGGCAGCAGAGTAAAGGACTGGGAGACCCACTCCACCATCTCTCCAACCGACTTGATCATCTGGTTCGAGTTGGAGTCCTGCTTGGTCTCCGTTTTACCGTCGTGGGTGTGGTGCGCCTTGATCGGCAGGTTGGCAAAGTCGAACTTATCCAGGTCCGTCTCAATCCAAGGACCGAGCGGACCGAAGGTGTCCATGCCCTTGGCGCGCGCCCACTGACCGTCCGCGAACTGGAGGTCACGCGAGGAGACATCGTTGATGATGGTCACGCCACGGATCACAGACTTCCAGTCCTCAGCCTTGACGTTTTTGCATGGAACGCCAACGACGAGCGCCAGCTCGCCCTCAAACTCGACGCCTGTGGCGAACTCCGGGATCTTAATAGCGGCACCAGGGCCAATCACGGCGGTCGACGGCTTGATAAAGATTGTCGGCGGCAGGTGCTCGGCGGATTGCTTGAACACCTCAGCTACGTGGTCCGCGTAGTTGCGTCCCACAGCGACGATCTTCGACGGTAGCGTCGGTGCAAGCAACCTCACCTGGTCAAGGTCGTATTCTTTGCCGGTGTACTCCGGCGCACTAAACGGCGTGCCCTTGATCGCCTTCGCGGTCGTTCCCGCATCGTCGATAACGGCGAACGTCATTCCTTCAGGTGTTGCAATTCGTCCAAAACGCATGTGATCGAGCATACAACCCCACTGCCATTGTGGCGCATTTGGGATTCACTGACGTCTACTGCGCGCTCAGCGCCAGGTACAACTCCGCGCACGCAATCGCGTCGGTAAGCGCGTTGTGGTTCGCGTAGTCGGGCAAATTGTAGCGCTGTCGCACGCGCGCAAGCCTGAGGTCCTCGCCACGTGGATACGTACCCATGCGCTCCATGTGTCGCCGCTCCATCGCGAAGGTATCCACTACCTCGCTCTCGCGCAGGCCCCATCGCTTGCCCCTGACATCTTTTTGCAGCTTTGCGACAAAACCTAGCTCCATCTGCGCAAAGTGGGCCAACAACTTGCGTCCTTCAAGGGCACGATCAAACGCGTCGAGTACTTCGGCAGCGGCGACGCCTTTGTTCGCAATATCGTCGTCAGTCACCCCGTGAAGCGTCACAGTATCGCCAACTTGGGCGCCTGCGAGAACGAAGTACTGTGCCTGTGATAGATCGATCACACGCCCGTCGACGGGAACCCAACCGATGGAGACCATCTCATGCTTCTCCGGCTTGAGTCCGGTGGTTTCGACGTCGACGGCCAGCAGGGCGTCGTCGTTAAGCACCCGCGCTTTCGGTCGAAAGAACATCTCACACCGCCCGCGTCGGGTACTTCGACGCCAGCGCGTTCTGCAGCGACTTGATCACACCGAACGCATCGCGCAACGCGGCCCGATCCAGGGATTGCAACTGCTTCGGATCAATGCGGTAGTTCGGCTCCTCCCCGGCGCGCACCTGCTGCGACTGGTGTTTCATGACAAGGTCCGAAAGGTACTCGTAAGCGTCTGCCAGATCCGACGCTCCCTTCGTCGATACCGCCTCGCCGGCAGAGGCACGCAGGCGTGTAGGCGTATCCACCGCACTGACACCGGCCACGATGGAGTACAACCGAGCCATCTGCACCACAGCGGCAGTACCACCGCGTTTGATGTCTAGCGTGTTCGCATACTCGCCGTCGCGCTCAAGCACGAAGCCACGGAAAAAGCCCACTGGAGGCTCTCGGAACGTAGCCAGAGCTGCCAAGTGTGTATGTAGACGGCGCGACCCGCGCGCCGACGACAACGCCGCCTCATGCACCTCATCAGCCAGCGAGCGCCACCCCTCGCCTGAGCCGAAGATCGCGCGGAAATCGAAAAATACCTGCGCGTGCAGCAACGCGTTCGGATCAGGTGCAGTGACCCAAGTGTGGAACATGCGCGACCACTGCGACTGCGTCATGCGCCACTTGGGGTTCGACGCCATCATCTCCCCCGGGCATAACGCCTGACCGGCATGCGCGAGACCCTCGCAGACAAACTGTGTCAGCGCGGCGAAGTACTCCCCATGGGGTTCTTCGTCGTAACTGTCCGCGAGGACCAACGCGTTGTCTTGGTCGGAGGCTGGCCCCATCTCCGCGCGAGCCTGACTGCCTACCGCGACAAAGGCGTACGGCACCGGTGCTGGCCCCAGCTGCTCCTCCGCTAGCTCGCCTAGACGGCGAGCGATGGAATCCGCAATCGATGTCAGCAGGCGCTGTGTCTCAGCTGCGGACGCGCCTCGCTCAAAGAACCGCACAGCCACGTTTGCCGCGGCATCGTAGGCTCCCTCGAGCTCCTCGTACGTACTCTGCTGCACATCTGCTGCCAAGTAGATCGGGTCTGCTTGCAGCAGGCGCATGATGTCAAATGAGGTCAGCACACCGCACACACCTCCGGCGCCTTCAACCGGCAGGTGGTGGATCCCCAACTCGCTCATCGCGAGCATCGCCTCGAACACCAACGCTGTTTCCGGGATGGTGCGCACTGGTGAGGACATCACATGTGCAATAGGCCGTGACGGGTCCACTTGCGCTGCGACAACGCGAGAACGCATGTCCTTGTCTGTGAGGATGCCGATCTGCTCACCTCCGACGACGACGAGGCAACTCGCATCGTGCTCGTTCATCACACCGGCAGCGTGCGCGATTGGTGCAGTTGCGTCACAGGTGACGGCAGGGCGGCCGTCGACAATATGCGCAATGGGCGTACGCAGCACACTCGCCGTCCCCCCATCACGCACCTCTTCCGCTGCCACTTTGAGACGACGAGACGCCGATTCAAAGAACCTGTGCAGCTCAGGATGCGCATCGAGCAGGCCTGTGAACACCTCGCGCGGCAGCATGAGCAACACGCTGTCTTCCACCGCTTCCATCACATACTGCGATTCACGCGGACCTACCAGCGTGGAGTAGCCGAAGTTCAGGCCTGTATCGCGACGGTCCAGCAGCAAGTTGTCATCGCTGACGATGTCAATCGCACCCGAGCGAATGATGTACAGCGTGTCGTTGGGCTGGCCGAGATCCACAACGACTTGACCGCGGCGCACATAGGTGATCCCCATCTGTGCGGGCAGGGCCCGGATCTTCTCTTCAGGGAGGCTTGAAAACGGCTCGTGCTGGGCCAGGAAGCCGTAGACCTCGTCCAATTCCACGCTCATGCCCGAAGCCTAGCGTGAGCACGACCCCCACACGGCGAATTTTTGGAAAACTACTGGTAGCTCACAAACCACGGGCGAGGATTCACGTCGGCATAGGTCTGCTCCGGAGTAAACATGGGAGAATCCTCGTCGATAAAGTTCTTCCACGCCATGAAGTAATTCGGGTCCAACCCCTGACGCAGGATGTTCCACGTGTCGAACTTCTGCTCCGGCAGCCCATGACCGTCCGCGTGAAGGATCCATGCCAGTTCCGGCTGCCCGGTGACAATGTTTTCGCGGTCCGGGTACATTCCAACCTGGAACTGGTGCAGAATCAATGCCTTCTGTGGCAGGTTGTTGTCGCGGACAAGCGCTGCAAGCCAGTCGGCGACCTCATTGATTTCGGCTGCGGTTGCGCTACCGATACGCGAAAGCGGCTGCTCACCAGGGTTTAGCTTCCATTCCGCATCAAGTGCCAAGCCAACGTTCGGCTGCTTGAGCAGCTCCTCGTAGATCTTCGCCTGCTCCAAGAAGTTGCCTTGGCCCGGCTGCAGGTCGATTACGGCGTAACCACCTGCGTCCACGATGGCATCCACATACGGGGCGATATCTTCCATCGGCGTCTCGTTGGAGTAGTTACCGTCATCGCCCGGGAATTCCGATGCCACCGACGCAATGACCTCGAAGGCAGGAATGATCGGCTGATCCTCCAGCGGCTCGTACCAGGAGGCGTATTGCTTCGCCAGTTCAACTGCTGCGGCAGGGTCCTGCTCCCCCATCACTCCGAGCTCTGGGCCGTACGGATGGCCGTAGAGCGCAATCATGCGCCGGCCTGGGAACACCAGTCCGCCGCCACCAGGCAGTTCACCATTGGCGGCGAGTGCTGCACGCGCACGGAAGTTCTCGTTCGAGCCCCACTGGCGGCCAAGCGCGAGCACGTCCTGTTTCATAACATCGCGCATGCTTTGCGACGACGCCCGCGGGTCCGCAGCCGCCAACACCTGCACATCCGCACCTGCTGCGCGAGCTGTGGCCACCGACGCACGCGAGGAGACCGCCGTGGCAAACACTGGCGGCATCTGCAAGCCACGCGGGTTCTTTGCCTCGAGTGCCGCAATCGCCGCCACATCTTCTTCGGCACGCTCGGCTACGACCGGTTCAGTCGCTGCTACCGCGTCGTCATCGCCCGGAACCTCAATTACCCGGGACGCGCCAAGGCGTTCAACCTCAGCATCAATCGCGGCGTCGGTGCCATCGAGGCGCACCAGAAGCGGCGCACCTAGTTCCACTGCAATCGCGGCAGCCCGAAGCTGCTGATCGCGATCCTTCGCGGAGACCACCACCGTGTCCGACGACTCGAAGAAGCGCTGCGAGACTTCCACACCCGTGCCGTCGGCGTCCTGAACCACCTCGTCACCATCGGTGGCAAGGGCGTTCTTGGCGCCAGCATCGGACTGAGAGCCCCCACCGAGTCCTCCGTCGCCTGCGCCGCAGCCAGTCAGGGCAAGCGCAGAAGCACAGAAAATGGCAAGGGACGCACGTGTGATCTTCCGGGAAGAAACCATGCGCTCGACCCTACGCGAGGGCGTCGACGATGCGCTCACCTACCTCAGTGGTACGCACCGGCGTGTCTCCACGTTGGGTCACGTCGCGCTCGACTGCTTCTTCGATGCGGGCGGCGTTGGTGTCGTCGCCAAGGAAGCGCAGCATCATCGCCACAGACAGAATCATTGCCGTGGGATCAGCAATCCCCTGGCCCGCGATATCCGGTGCAGAGCCGTGCACCGGTTCGAACATGGATGGGAACTCACGAGCAGCATTGATGTTGCCGGAGCACGCCAGCCCCACACCGCCCGCAACCGCACCTGCCAGGTCAGTCAGGATGTCGCCGAAAAGGTTGTCGGTGACAATCACGTCGTAGCGCGACGGGTCCTGCACCATGTAAATCGTTGCAGCATCGATGTGGTTGTAGTCCACCTCGACCTCCGGGAACTCCTGCGACAACTCGTCGACCACGCGCTGCCACAAGCCACCTGCGTTGACCAGCACGTTGGTCTTGTGCACGAGCGTGACCTTCTTGCGGCGCGTCATTGCCAACTCAAACGCGTACCGAGCAACACGCTCAGCGCCGAAATACGTGTTCTGAGAAACCTCGGAAGCAACTTCGTGCGGGGTGCCCTGACGCAAGGTACCGCCGTTACCAGCATAGAGCCCCTCGGTACCTTCACGGACCACAACAAAGTCGATCTCACCAGGGTTTGCGAGCGGGCTCGTCGACGATGGGTAGAGCTTCGACGGCCGCAGATTAACGTAATGGTCCAACTTGAAACGCAGCGGCAGCAGCAGGCCGCGCTCGAGCACACCCGCAGGCACGCGCGCCGGGTCGCCGATCGCGCCGAGCAGAATCGCATCGTGTTCGGCGAGGCTTTCCAAGTCCTCGTCCGTCAGCAGCTCGCCGTTGCGCAGGTAGCGGCGCGCTCCGAGGTCATATTCGGTGGTCTCGACGTCATCGCGCACAGCATTGAGGACCTTGAGCCCCTCCGCCATAACTTCTTGGCCGATACCGTCGCCAGCAATCACCGCGATTTTCATATTCTGGGACACCTTTCTCACTGTGTAGACTCTGGCGCCCACATTAGCACTCCTTAGCGCTTGGGTTTAACGATTCCGCTCCGACTGACGGATACGAAACGCCAACTCCTCACTCGAGCCGAATTGCGCCCCCAGCGCAATAAGCGACTTATCAGAAAGCCCCGCCATGGCGAACAACGTCGCTTCCGCTTTCCGCGGGTCCGGCAGCGGCACGATCTCCACCGCGGCACCGTAACTCCTCGCATTCGCAATCGCGGGTATCGACGACTGCCACGTGGCCACCACCTTCGGCGACATATGCGCATCCCGGCGCGATTGGACGGGAAACGGTTGCGCTTGGGCGCCGGGTTTAGCCACGGGATCTGCCCAGGTAGCACGTAGCCAAGTGGGATCGCTACCGTTGAGTTCGGCGACTGCGCGGGCACTGTCAGCAGGGTCATCGATAGTGCGTTCAACGAAGCGCAGCGAAGTCATCTCGCCGAGCGCGCGCATCCCACCGGGGTCGCGTCGGATACGTACTGCACCAGATGCGGGAGCCATAGCGACATCACCGACAGTTAAGACGGTCACCGTGTGCATGTCGGCGATCATGGAGACGTATTCGGCGTGGCGTGCTCCGTCGTAGACCATCATCGGGGCATGTGCGGTCACTGCGATGGAGGCTGCGCGAAGTTGCGCCTCCGGGGTGTCGTCGGAAAGCACGAGCGTTTCGGAGCGCGGGAAGAACAACTTCGCGGTTTCCATGCCAAGTGGGTCGTCGAGCACCACCGGGTGAGGCTCAAACGTTTTGGAGACATGCCCTGCGACGTTGACGCTACGGGCGCGATCGTAAGGGCCAAGTTGGACATCCGGAGTGCATGCGGCGAGCAGTACGCCCGCCGATAGCACGGCAAGCGATGCGTACCCGGAATGCTTCACCGGTCCTCCTTCGTGTCTCTCCCCTGTGCTGTTCCTATTCTGCGTCGTCGCACAATCCTTCGTCGCTGAGAACGTTGCGGTCCATCGCGTATTCAATCATGCCGATGAACCGTTCACGACGATCAGCGATAAATCGCTCCCAGTTAGATGTCAGCAGTGCTTCTGGGTCGACTTCGTGGCTTTCGAGCAGGGCGTCAAAGTCATCGTCGTCAAGCAGCGACTTGGACTGCAGCCTGGGCAGGTAGCGTTTCGGCTCGTTTTGCTCAATGACGACCTCGGTACGACGGCCCATCGGCGTGCGGTTGAGCACGCTGTCGGCCAGCTGCTCGTCGACACCGAATTCGCGCAGGTACTCCCACGGGAAGATCTGGCCGAAGCGAGGTTTCAGTTCGGCCACTGTGGATTTGTCGAAGTGCTCTCCAGTGCGCCAGTCACGCGCGCCGCGTGCCATCAGTAACGAATACAGCCCACGGTAGATCCCACTGTCCGCGGTTGCGGTATAGAGACGGGATTCGTGGAAACGTGCATCGGCGACCGTACGTGGCTCGGCGTCGGTCTCTCCGCAGACCCACGGGATGACTTCAGAGACGTCTACGCCGATGCGGATTGTCGGCGCGTGCGCGGCATAAAGCTCACCGAACACGCCGCACCAGAACCAACGGTTGAGCCTGTCACCGACTTCCTTCTTTCCTGCAAGTTCGGGACGTTCGGCCAGGCGCGCAAGCATAACCGCGAGCGGGATGAGTTGCGCAGGGTAAGGGACTTGATCCGCAGCGACGATACGTCGCTCCTGCAGGAACTGGGCGACCGCAACGAACCCGCGGGCCATCTCATCGGCATGTGCACGGTAATCCTCGATCGTGATGTTGAGGATGTCACCACGGTGGCCCAAAGCAGGCCCCTGCCGACTGGTCAGCAACAGTGACAGTGCACGCAGGAATTCCACACGGCCGATGCCCTTGAGCACGTCATAGCAATCAAACTGGGCTGCGAGTTCTTCCCAGTGGCTAGCCAAGTCGAACGTCGGGTCTTGGGTTGCATATGTCGCGGTAAGGAGCTCGAACACATCCATCTGCACACCTGCCGAGTTAGCAAACGCAAAGATCTGCCCCACTCCCTCTTGTGCAGTATCGCGGTCCAGGCGGATCATTGGAATGTCGTACGCAGGCAGCTCACGCATCACCGCATTGATAAATCGCTTCACGGCAGTACGCACCTCGTCGTGTTGTGCATGTGCCGCCATATCGACGAGGAGATCGTTGCCCTCTTTCCAGAGCAACATCGAAACCGGCATCACAGCGTGCTCGATCATGTCATCGCGATTTCGGATGCCACCTGGAATGTCCGGCCCAAAGTGGGATCGGACATTCCCTTCCCCATCGACAGCAAACACGGCTTCCACCGGCATCGGCGTGTGTGCCACCGCCGCTCGTACGTCCACCATGAACTTCCGGGAAATCGGTCGCCCAAGATAGTCCACCGTGCTCACCTCCCCATCACCCTTAAATGCGTGAAAGAGCGACGTGAGGCGCTGTTGGCCGTCGAGAAGCAACAGGCCCGGTTCCACTCCAGCAACATTCACCCCCTCAAGCGGGCGTGGTTTAAAACGCTGCTCCGCGTTGCGAGTATCGAGCGCGAGGAAAGAACCGACCGGGTAGCCACGCAGCACGGAGGTGACCAACGTGCGCACCCGATCCACGTCCCACAGGTATGAGCGCTGAAAATCAGGCAGCTGCAGCTCGCCGCGCTCAGCGCGGGAAAATAGATCCTTGAGCGAATAGCTCGGCGTAGTAAAGCCCATATGCCTTAGCGTAGGACAGAATCAGCACACCGTCTCGTGCTCGATGTGCTCTGGCAGCTCAATTTGCACTGTCGCATGCTCCACACCCAGCCGGTGCAACTCCGCCTGAACCCGATCCAGCAACTGATCGCGGTCTTCTCCTTCCGCCGCCACAATGTGAACCGTTGCAATCACCGCCACCCCGTCAAGCGACCACAAGTGCAGGTCATGCAAATCCCTCACCCCAGGCAGTGCACGTAACTCAGCCTCGACTTCCTCGGCGTCAAACCCTTCGGGCACACGCTCCAGCATCACACCCACCGACTCCGCCATGAGTTTCCACGCACGAGGAACAATCAGGCCCGCGATCAGCAACGACGCAATGGGGTCAGCCGCGGTAAAGCCGGTCAACGCGACAATTGCGCCGGCCCCCAGCACGGCGATAGACCCGAACATATCCACCAACACGTGGAGGTATGCACCGCGTACGTTGATCGACTCCTTTTGCTGGGAGTACAAAATCCACGCCGACAACGCGTTCGCCGCAAGGCCGATCGCGGCGATGATCATCATCGGACCCGTATCAATCGGGGCTGGATCCCGCAGCCTGCGCAAGGCCTCGATTGCAATCCAGACGGAGACTGCCAGCACTGTCGCGGCATTAATCATCGCCGCGAGCACCTCGACACGGCGGTAGCCGTAGGTCGCGTATGACGTGGCTGCACGCTTACCGACGAGCACCGCCGCCATCGCAATGATCAGCCCGGCCGCGTCCGACAACATGTGCATCGCATCCGCAAGCAGCGCGACCGATCCCGAAATCACACCTCCGACCAACTCCGCGACGAAGACCGTTGCGGTAACGGCAAGTGCGGCGCCGATCGCTTTCGTCGGCGCGTCAACACGTGCGCCATGAGCATGATCATGATGAGCGTGATCTGAATGGTTGTGCATAACGACAACCATAGGAACACCAACACGTTAATGACAATTTATTGAAAATCGCTGCCGGGATGCTTTCCGCAGCGCTCACGAGGAGAAACGAATCCTTCGCGCCTCCCCGGGGCGAAATCCTGCCGAGCCAAATCGTCATACTTTGTTACAGTGGGCGACCGTTCGCATATCCGAGCACGTCACGGGCGGTTCACCATGAATCCGCCCCGAGCGGCGCGGATAAGTAATAACGAAAGGAATTAGCAAATGACTACCCCGAACCCGAATCAAAACCCGAACGACCCGACCGAGGATGTTCGCGTCGAGCGCACTACCCCTGAGGCTTCGACCACCGCACCGGCGCGTCCGGCTGCTGGCTCCACTGCAGTGACTGACGACGATAACGGTGGCGGCGGATGGTGGAAGTGGCTCCTG
The DNA here is from genome assembly GCF_001835905.1 of Corynebacterium sp. HMSC034E11. NCBI lineage: Bacteria > Bacillati > Actinomycetota > Actinomycetes > Mycobacteriales > Corynebacteriaceae > Corynebacterium > Corynebacterium sp. HMSC034E11. The sequence goes on along the minus strand of NZ_KV826421.1, from coordinate 82,271 downwards.
GGCATTCTGGCAGCACTCCTGCTTTTGGCCTTGCTGTGGAACCTGTTTACCGGCGACGACGCCGAGGGCGACGCCACCGTAGACACCTCCACCACGACTGCAGCCACCGAGGTTGTTAACGAGACCACCACGGTCGAAGACGGCACCGTTACCGAAACCGCACCGGCCGAGGACGCCGCTGAGGACGCCAACACTGACGCCAACGAGGCCGACGCTACCGCGACCGAGACGACAAACGTCGTCGAGGAGGTCATCGACTCCATCGCACCGGAAGGCGCCCAGGAGGAGGCTCCGGCTGACGCACCGGCCACCAACTAATTATTCGGCGCGATCCGACTACCCCGCACCCACTCTCCGGGCGCGGGGTTTGCTCTGCCGTGCGGGCTTGTGCGGGAGCAACACGACAAAGCCCTCGAATCACATTGATCCGAGGGCTACGTTTACCTGCCGAATTAGCGGGCAGTGTCGGTAAGCGGGTTCTTCACCCAGCTCATCATGTCGCGCAGCTCTGCACCGGTCTTCTCAATCGGGTGCTGTGCAACCTTGTCGCGCAGACCCTCGAGCTCCTTGTTGCCACCCTCAACGTTGGCGACGAGGCGCTTGGTAAAGGTGCCGTCCTGGATATCCTTCAGGATGTCGCGCATACGATCCTTCGCCGAGGCGTCGATGACACGCGGACCAGAGAGGTAACCGCCAAACTCTGCCGTGTCAGACACGGAGTAGTTCATGTTGGCAATGCCGCCTTCGTAGATCAGGTCGACGATCAGCTTCATCTCGTGGAGGCACTCGAAATACGCCATCTCCGGCTCGTAGCCAGCCTCGACCAAGACGTCGAAGCCGGTCATGATCAGGTCCTCGAGGCCACCACAGAGCACTGCCTGCTCACCGAACAGGTCGGTGACAGTCTCGGCCTCGAAGGTGGTCGGGATAACGCCAGCGCGTGCGCCACCGATTGCAGCAGCGTAGGACAGCGCAAGCTCACGGCCGTTGCCCTGCGGATCCTGCTCCACGGCGATCAGGCACGGCACACCCTTGCCGTCGGCGAAGGTGCGACGCACCAGGTGGCCCGGACCCTTCGGAGCAACCATGCCGACGGTGATGTTGTCTGCCGGCTTGATCAGGCCGAAATGGATGTTCAGACCATGCCCAAAGAACAGGGCGTCGCCGTCCTTCAGGTTCGGCTCGATGTCCTCTTCGAAGATCTTGGCCTGGGAGGTATCCGGGGCGAGCAGCATGATCACGTCAGCCCATGCAGCTGCCTCAGCATTCGTCTTCACATCAAAGCCGGCCTCGCGGGCCTTTTCTGCGGACTTGGAGCCGTCGCGAAGGCCAACAACCACCTCGACGCCGGACTCGCGCAGGTTCTGAGCGTGCGCGTGACCCTGGGAGCCGTAGCCGATGATTGCAACCTTCTTGCCCTGGATCAGGGACAGGTCTGCGTCTTGGTCGTAAAGCACTTCAATAGCCATAGTTCTCGCTTCTTTCTTCATTCTGTGAGACGGGCGTTTCACATTATGACACAGCCGCCTCAGTTTGTGGGTGTTTTTAGTCCAATGGAGCCAAAGTTTTAGAGCCACGCGTCAGCGCTACCGTGCCTGATCGGGCAAGCTCGCGGATACCGAACGTATCCATGACGTCCAAAAACGCCTTCAACTTCGGTGACTCACCGGTGGCCTCAATAACAACAGAGTCCACCGCAACATCGATCACGCGCGCTCGGAACAGGTTGGCAGCGTCCACCACCTGCGGACGGGTTTGATTGTCCGCGTTGACCTTGACCAGCAGCAGCTGGCGGCCGACCGTGGTGTCGTCGTCAAGCTGCTGCACCTTAAGCACTTGGATCAGCTTGTAGAGCTGTTTGACGATCTGCTCGACAGAACGCTCCGTTGCATCGACCACCACCGTCAACCGGTTCACGCCCTCTTTCGACGTCTTCGCCGAAACGAGCGAGACCAGGTTGTACCCGCGACGGGTAAACAGGGCGGTAACACGGGTGATAATTCCGTCGACGTCCTCAACCAGCACTGAAAGCGTGTGGCGAGTGATTGCATCTGGTTGCGTCATTGTTAGTTCCCTTCCTGCTCCGCCGCAGCGGTCTCGATGGCCTCGCTGATTGCCTGCGGCGACTCCGCAGCCGACTCCTCATCGTCGAAGAACGGGCGCATTCCGCGCGCATACTCAATGTCACTATTCGACGAGCCCGCAGAGATCATCGGCCACACCTGCGCGTCCTCGCCCACGATGAACTCAATGACCACCGGGCGATCGTTGATCTCACGCGCACGTTGGATCGTCGGCAGCACGTCTTCTTCCTTCGACACCCGGAACGCAACCGCGCCGAGCGCCTCCGACAACTGCACAAAGTCCGGAACGTAGGTTTCCCCGCCCAACTTCGTGTGAGAGTAATTACCGTCGTAGAACAACGTCTGCCACTGACGCACCATGCCCAGGTTGCCGTTATTAATCAGTGCAACCTTGATCGGAAAGCCTTCGAGCGCAGCGGTGGTGATCTCCTGGTTGGTCATCTGGAAACAACCATCGCCGTCGATCGCCCACACCTCTGCATCCGGGTGTGCTGCCTTCGCACCGAGCGCAGCCGGAATGGAAAAGCCCATCGTGCCAGCACCACCAGAGTTGATCCAGTGGCGCGGCGTTTCAAAGTCCACAAACTGCGCAGACCACATCTGGTGCTGCCCCACTCCGGAGCAGTAAATCGCGTCAGGTCCGGCGGCCTGAGACAGCGACTCGATAACAAACTGCGGGGCGAGCGTGCCGTCTTCGTGCTTGTCGTAACCACGCGGGAAACGCTGCTTTAAGTCCTGCAGGCGTGCGATCCACGGCTCGATCGACGGCGCCTTAGTCTTACCGGACTCGCTAAAACAATCCGTAAGTTCGGACAACACACGCTTCGCATCACCGACGATCGGCACATCCACCGCGCGGATCTTGCCCACCTCTGCAGGGTCGATGTCAGCGTGAATGACCTTGGCGTGCGGCGCAAACGTATCGGTATCGCCGGTCACGCGGTCGTCGAAACGCGTGCCAACAGCGATGAGCAAGTCGGATTCCTGGAAGGAACCCACTGCCGGTACCGAACCGTGCATACCCGGCATACCCAGGTACAGCGGGTGCGACTGCGGGAACGCTCCGAGCGCCATCAAAGTCGTAGCCACAGGGATCCCGGTCGCCTCAACAAACTCGAGCAGCTGCTTGTTCGCATTCGCCTTCACAACACCGCCACCGATGTAAAGCACCGGACGCTTCGCCTGAGAAATCAGCTTCGCTGCCTGGGCAATCTGACGGTTGTGCGGCTTCGTGTTCGGCTTGTAGCCAGCCAAATCGATCTTCGGCGGCCACTTAAACTCAATCTCCGCGTTCTGCACATCCTTCGGGATGTCCACGAGCACTGGGCCTGGACGGCCGGTCGAGGCAATATGAAACGCCGCCGCAAGCGCGAACGGGATCTGCTCCGGGTCGGTCACCATGAAGTTGTGCTTTGTAATCGGCATCGTGATGCCGCGGATGTCCGCCTCCTGGAACGCATCGGTACCCAAAAGCGACGAGCCAACCTGGCCCGTGATCGCCACCATCGGCACCGAGTCCAGGTAAGCGTCCGCGATCGGTGTTACCAAGTTCGTCGCACCGGGACCAGACGTAGCAATGCAAACGCCGACCCTTCCCGAGGCCACCGCGTATCCCTCTGCTGCATGGCCCGCACCTTGCTCGTGGCGCACCAACACGTGGCGTAGTTTCGTTGCCCGATACAGGGCGTCGTAAAGCGGAAGCACCGCGCCACCCGGAAGGCCGAACACAATTTCCGTGCCAAGCTCCTCCAGGCTGCGAACGACCGCGTCCGCGCCTTTCATCCGCTCCGGTCCATTGCTCTCCGTCGACGGGGATGGTTGTGAACCTGCCACCGTTGCACTCCTTGTGTTCGAATTACCTAAAAATAAAAGCCCCCGGCGAGCGGTGTGCTCTCGAGGGCGCTTGTGTCTGCGGCGTGTAAAACGAACCCGCTACGGCAAGCGCCGCGTGGGTACAATAATTACAAGTCGCTGATTGATCACGTACATGACAATAGTGAGCCAGCCCACCCCCCGCGCATTTTTATTCACAGAAATTACACGTATCGACGACACCCCGGCGCATCCCGTTACTTCCCCCGGCATCAACATGACTAGCATGCCGGGGTATGACAGCCACACAGGGAACGTCCCCGACCACCCAAAAAGTGTTTAAACCAACCCGTGAGCACATCCTCGCCATCGTGCTCGCAACCGGCATCGCACTCATGGGCATCATGTGGGCGCCGAAATATCTCATTTGGCTCCTTCTTATCCCCATTGTGTGGCTCGCATGGGTACTCTGCTCCTCCACCACAGTGGATAACAAAGGAATTAAAACCCGTTACCTCGTTCGCAAAAATACCTTTCTTCCTTGGGAAGACCTGGCCGGCATCGCTTTCAAGGGAACTTCCGCACGCGTCGCTGCAAAAAGCGGCACCGAGTATCCCCTGCCTGGCGTAACGTTCAACTCATTGCCCGCGCTCGCCGAGGCATCCGGAGGACGAATTACAGACGTCATTGCATCCGCCGAGCAAGCAGCAGACGGCAAGTACGAAATCATTGATAAAGACGGCGACCGCATCCTGCTTACCCGCGAGGAATACGATGCCTACCTCGCAGAACACCCCGATCTGCCGGGACCTCGCCCGTCCGCGAACGAACCTAAGGAGTAAACCGTGATCCCCCTTCGCTCACGTGTCACCACCGTTGGCCGCCAAGCAGCCGGAGCCCGTGCCCTGTGGCGCGCTACAGGCACCGGCGAGCACGAGTTTGGCAAACCCATCGTTGCCATCGTGAACTCCTACACGCAGTTCGTGCCTGGCCACGTTCACCTGAAACATGTTGGTGACATCGTGGCCGACGCTGTCCGCGCCGCAGGCGGCGTACCCAAGGAGTTCAACACCATCGCGGTCGACGACGGCATCGCCATGGGCCACTCCGGCATGCTGTACTCGTTGCCCTCGCGCGAGATCATCACCGACTCGGTGGAATACATGGTCAACGCCCACACCGTGGATGCCATGGTGTGCATCTCCAACTGCGACAAGATCACCCCAGGCATGCTCAACGCCGCAATGCGTCTGAACATCCCCGCCGTCTTCGTCTCCGGTGGCCCGATGGAGGCCGGCAAGGCGTTTTCTGTCGGCGGTGTGACTAAGCCGAAGTCCGATCTCATCGACGCCATCGCGCTTTCCGCTAACAACGACGTCAGCGACGACGAGCTCGACAGTATCGCCAACAACGCCTGCCCCACCTGTGGTTCCTGCTCCGGCATGTTCACCGCTAACTCCATGAACTGCCTCACCGAAGCACTTGGCTTGTCACTGCCGGGCAACGGCACCACCCTGGCCACCCACACCACGCGCCGCGAACTCTTCGAGCGCGCTGGCCAGACCATCATGGACCTTTGCGAGCGCTACTACGGCCAGGGCGACGAATCCGTCCTGCCCCGCAACGTGGCCAACGTCCATGCATTCCGCAACGCCATGGCGCTCGACATGGCAATGGGTGGCTCCACCAACACCATCCTGCACATTCTCGCCGCAGCTCAAGAAGGTGAGATCGACTTCGACCTGGCAGATATCGACGATCTGTCACACCAGATTCCGTGTCTGTCCAAGGTCGCCCCGAACGGCGAGGCGCACGTCGAGGATGTCCATCGCGCCGGCGGCATCCCGGCGATTCTGGGTGAACTCCACCGTGCGGGATTGCTGCATGATGATGTGCATTCGATCACGTACTCGTCGCTAAGCCAATGGCTCGCAGACTGGGACATCCGCGGCGGCAGCGCTACCGAGGAAGCGCTCGAGCTCTTCCACGCCGCACCGGGCGGTGAGCGCACCACGAAGGCATTCTCGCAAAGCGCGCGCTGGGAAAGCCTGGATACGGATGCGAAAAATGGCGTCATCCACGACGTCGAGCACCCGTTTACCTCCGACGGCGGCCTTGTCGTCTTGCGCGGCAACCTAGCCCCGGACGGCGCCATCCTGAAAACCGCAGGCGTCGAAGAAGGCTTGTGGGAGTTCACCGGTCCAGCACGCGTCGTCGATTCGCAAGAGCAAGCTGTGTCCATGATCCTCAACCGCGAGGTGCTCGAAGGCGAGGTTGTGGTCATCCGCTACGAGGGTCCAGCAGGTGGACCGGGCATGCAGGAAATGCTCCACCCGACGTCATTCCTCAAAGGCGCTGGCCTGGGCAAGAAGTGCGCACTGATCACCGACGGTCGCTTCTCCGGAGGCACCTCCGGTCTGTCCATTGGCCACATCTCCCCCGAAGCTGCCGCAGGCGGCCTGATCGGCCTCATCGAAAACGGCGACACCATCGCCATCTCCGTGTCCAACCGCGAACTGAAGCTGGACGTGCCGGAAGCAGAGTTGGAAAAGCGCCGTGAAGCTATGGAAGCCTCCGACAACCCCTGGACACCGAACCGTGTCCGTGAGGTTTCGAAGGCTTTGCGTGCATACGCCAAGATGGCAACCAGCGCCGACAAGGGCGCCGTCCGCCAAGTGGACTAAACGCAGCGTGCGTGTGGTTTAGGCAAACGGGTTAATCCCGGTGCCGAACCACCACGCCGCACCTGCTGCGGCAAGACCCACAATGGCGCAGATCCAGGACGATGCCAGCGGACGCTTCGCCCAACCGCGCGAGGCGTCGATACCGTAGCGGCCCGGACCGGTGAACTGCACTGCGAGCGACACTGCCAGCAGCATGACCGGCACCCACGTTTCCGGCGTCCAGGCGAAGACGTTGAAGCCGTCCGTCTGACCGTTGAATGCGTGCAGCGCCAAAAACCCGGTGACGGCGATCGCCACAGCTGCCGCAATCGGTCCGAGCAGACCAAGGACCAAGAACACGCCGGCCGTGAGTTCGAGGGTGGGAACAACAACAGCCAGGCCGTTGCCGTACGGGTAGTTGGCGAATGCATTTTCTAGGCCGGCGATACCGTCGTTGCCGCCGAGTCGGAAGAACACTGCGACGGAATCAATAATCAGGTACGCGCCGAGGAACAGACGCAGCAGCAGCAAGCCGAAATCAGTCGTGCCACGGCGGGCGTCTTCCTCCTCTACTGCAACCGGTGCCGGATCCACCGCAACCGGCTCGACCGGCTCCTCCGCATAGGTTGCGGGGGCTGCCGGTGCGATGGTTTCAGATTCACGGATGAACGCGGATGTCACCGGTGCCGGGTCGGATGAGTATGCAGACGCCGAGGGGACCGCAGTAGAGCCTGCGGACGGCGCAGAGGCTTGTGCTGCCTTATCGGCACTCAGGCGCACCTCGTCGCCCGTCTGGGAAGTCTGCGGAAGAATCTCCGTCGCAGCATCCCCCTTGTATTCGGGCACGTCAGCGACGTTTTCCAGGTTGTTCAGATCGTCGGGTGTGAGATCGCGTGGATTTTTAGCCATGGCCTACAACTTAGGCGAAAACTTCGCTGTGATTTGTCAACTCGCCGGGGTGCGCTGCACCGATGTCAACAAACCTAGTTAGCCAAGCCCGTGTAATGGTGTTACCCTGCTACGCGCTCTAAATCTTTTACGCAAATTTATATAAGGATTGTTTATCGATGAGTAAAACGCTCAAAGTCGCCCTCGCGCTCGTGGGCCTGACTGTCGGCGCTGGTTTTGCCTCCGGGCAGGAAGTCATCCAGTACTTCCTCGCCTTCGGCTACAAGGGCATCATCGGCGCCGCCATCGCAGGTGCCGCGATCGCAATCTTCAGTGGCTGGGTCTACCAGCTCGGCTCCTACTACATGGCCGATGACCACAGTGCCGTGTTCAAGAGTGTCTCGCGTCCGTGGATTGCTAAATACATGGACATCACCACCGTGTTCACGCTGTTCTGCATCGGCTTCGTCATGGTCGCCGGTGCTGGCGCGAACCTCGAGCAACAATTCGGCCTGCCAACTTGGGCCGGATCGACCATCATGGTTGTGCTGCTGCTCCTGTCCGGTCTTCTTGACATCGACAGGCTCACGAACGTTTTCTCCTTCATCACGCCGCTGCTGATCATCTGCCTGCTCGCCGCGTTTGTGATCACACTGACGAACATCCCGTCCGACTTCGGATACATCAACGAGATTGCACAGCAGAACCAAAGCGCATCAGGCACGTTTGGTAACTGGCTGATCACCGCGTTGAACTACGCAACCCTGGTCATGATCATGGACGTTTCCATGATGCTCGTCTTCGCTGGCTCCCACATGAACCCTGCACTGGCAGGCCGCGGTGGTCTACTCGGCGGCATTATGTTCGCTGTTTTGCTGCTGATCCTCACGTTCATTCTGTTCTGCAACATGGCAGACGTGATGGACGCAGACATGCCGCTGCTGATGGTCTTCGACAACATGCACCCGGCAGTGGGCGTGTTCGTCTCCATTGTCATCTACCTGATGATTTACAACACCGCCGTCGGCATGTTCTACGCCAGCGGTCGTCGCCTCAGCCACGACAAGCCGGGCAAGTTCCGCCCGTACTACTTCGCGGCGGTTCTCGTCGGCTACGCCCTGTCCTTCATTGGCTTCGCTGACCTGCTCGGTTGGGTTTACCCAGTTCTGGGCTACCTCGGTCTTGCCCTTGGCATTGCTATGGGTGTGGCTTGGTTCCGCGACCGCAAGAACATCCAGGAGGAGACGGGACGCCGCGAGCGTCTTGCAGAGCTTGCCGAGACCGCGCTCGATCCGGAAGGCGAGCCGCTGACCCGCGCCGAGCGCAACGAAGTCGACGAGCTCACCGGCGATTCCCACATGGGCGGCCAAGACCTGTGGCAGTCCGTTCAGGAAGAGGTTGCTGCGGATCTGCACGCGGACTCTTCCAGCGAATTCGATATCGCGGACGTGCCTGCGCTCGATCCGGAGTCTGAGTCCTACGAGGGCGCACCCGATACCCCGGGCGACGAAATCCACTGGAAGTCCTACGAGGAGATGTACAAGACTGGCGAGTTCCCGGCCGTCAAGCCTCAAAACAAGTAGCACTGCTTGACGACGACTCCCCCGCCCCGGCCATCCACCACACTGGCCGGGGCTTTCGCGTTTCGTGGTTACATCTCCCAGGGATTAACTAGCTCAACGCCCATCGACTCAAAGCCAGGGGTATTCCGTGTCGCAACGATAAGGCTATGTACTTGAGCGGTAGCAGCGATAAAAGAATCCGCAGTCGCTTTCGGGTCTGGGACGTGCATCGCAGCCGCCACAGAGGCTACGTCCTCATCAAAAGGAAGAATGCGCCCTTTGAATTGAACTTTAACTTGACCATTGAACCAGTCGCGCAACCTTTCAGCCTGCACTGGATCCGTACGTTGCTTGAGCAGAATTCCTCTTTCGATCTCAAAAACTGAGATGGAAGAGATGTATACGTTTCCCTCTGCCAGGTTGTCGGCCCAACTCGCCACTCGAGGATTCACTCGGCCGGGCGGCTTCCGCAGCTCACTAATAACGTTGGTATCGAATAAATACCTCACAGGTCGAGACTCCGCACTTTAAATTCAGCTCGCGTAGGGTCGAATTCTATATCTTCATCCTTCATTTGAACTGCTTTCACCCACCCAGTTTCTGACGATGAGAGCCGACGATAGTCGTCGATCGACAGCAGAACGTGTGACGGCTCCCCACGATCAGTAATGATCACAGGGTGATCCAGCGCGGCGCGCTTCGCGGCACTGACATCCCGATTGAATTCTCTGGCGGAAATAGCGGTCATAACACACCTCCCTGCAGGTACGTACCTACAGGATATGCATTGTTACCATTACCTACAACCCACCAAAGAAGAACCAGCCGGCCCCGTACGTAAGTCGGGGCCGGCTGTGTGGTGCTTCGCTGAAGGTTACTCGGCGAGCTTCTTGGCGATGAGCTGGTTGACCTGGCCCGGGTCTGCCTTACCCTGGGTGGCCTTCATCACGGCGCCGACAATTGCGCCGGTGACCTTCTTGTTGCCTGCGCGGTACTTCTCCACGATGTCCGGGTTGGCAGCAAGTGCGTCGTCGACAGCCTTTTCAATGGCGCCGTCGTCGCGCACAACCTCAAGACCACGCTTTGCGACGACCTCATCAACGTTGCCGTCCCCCTCAATCACACCGTCGATCGCCTGGCGGCCGAGCTTGGTGGTCAGCTTGCCCTCCTTGACCAACGCAACCACGCGTGCGACGTCGTTCGGGGTAACGCCAAGCGCGTCCAGGTCTTTGCCTGCTTCATTGGCCTTGCCCGCGATGTAGGACACCCACCAGGAACGAGCCTCGTCCGGGGTCGTGCCAGCTTCCACTGTGTCCACGATGAGATCCAGCGCACCAGCGTTGACCAGGTCACGGAATTCCTTCTCCGGCAGCTGCCACTCCTCCTGGATGCGAGCGCGGCGCACCCACGGCAACTCGGGCAGGGTCGCACGGATTTCCTCAACCCACTCCGGCTTCGCGATCACCGGCGGCAGGTCCGGGTCGTTGAAGTAGCGGTAGTCGGATGCCTCTTCCTTCGGACGTCCCTTCGAGGTGGAGCCGTCCTTCTCCTGGTAGTGGCGGGTCTCCTGGACGATCTCCTCGCCGTTTTCCAACGCGGCAGCCTGGCGCTGCATCTCAAAGCGCACGGCCTGCTCGACCGACTTCAGGGAGTTGATGTTCTTGGTCTCGGTGCGGGTGCCGAACTCTTCCTGGCCGACTGGGCGCAGGGACACGTTGGCGTCGCAACGCATGCTGCCCTGGTCCATACGAGCGTCGGAGACACCGAGCGCCTTGACCAGCTCGCGCAGTGCACCGACGTATGCCTTGGCCACCTCGGGTGCGCGCTCGCCGGCACCGATGATCGGCTTGGTCACGATCTCAATCAGGGGCACGCCTGCACGGTTGCAGTCCACAAGCGAAGCGGTAGCACCGGTAATACGACCGGAAGCGGAGCCCAGGTGGGTGAGCTTGCCGGTGTCCTCCTCCATGTGCGCACGCTCGATCTCCACACGCCACTCGGTGCCGTCCTCGAGGACGACGTCCAGGTAGCCGTCGTACGCAATCGGCTCGTCGTACTGAGAGATCTGGTAGTTCTTCGGCTGATCCGGGTAGAAGTAGTTCTTGCGCGCGAAGCGGGAAGACTCCGCAATCTTGCAGTTCAGCGCCAGGCCGATCTTGATTGCCCACTCCACACCCTTGGCGTTGACCACCGGCAGTGCGCCCGGCAAGCCGAGCGAAACCGGGTCAACGTTGGAGTTCGGCTCCGCACCGAAGTGGGCGGAGGCCGTGGAGAACATCTTCGTCTCAGTTGCGAGCTCGACGTGTACCTCAAGGCCCATAACTGGGTCGTACTTTTCCAGTACCTCGTCGTAATCCATCAGATCGTAGGCAGTCATGCGGGCCATTCTACTGCCCCACCCGTTGTGCTCGCGCTCCAGCTCGCCGTGGCGAAATTTACCTAGAATAAAACCCCCTTCAAGGCTGAGAGGTGCGGAGGATGGACAACGAATTACTTGCACAGATGACTCGCGCCTACGAGGCTTGGATGCCCCGACAGTTGCGTGACTGGTACCCGCGAGACGAACGCCTGCGCCTCGCGCGAAAGGAAATGCGCCCGCACGCGGAGCACGTAGCTAACCGCGAGTTCGGCGTGGGATTTCGCGATCACCTCAACAGCATCGACGGGCCGAACGTCGAGGACCCGCTGGCGTGGGCAAACCGGCACGTTAAGTTTGCCGACGGGCACTGGTGTGTGGCCGGAATCCGGTTTCTGGGATTGGACCCGAAGAAACCGTTTGTGCATGTCGTCGCTACATCTGTGCCTCCGGAACTCGACGGGTTAGCACCGTATGCGCAGCACTTGCACTACGAGTTCGCTGATTTTGCGCCGGTTGCAATCCGGTTCGAATTGCCCAACCCGCCGGAGAGCGCCGATGTGGATCAGTGGATCGTTGCCGGCCTCATCTCCGAACTGCGCGCTGCACCACGCCGTCCGCAGAGCCACCTGGTGCGGCTTATTCCAGCAGCTCCTGAGGAGATGACGGGGTACGCAGATGAGGTGCTGGGAAACATCGTGAAGCAACGGCCCGAAGTGGCGACGTGGACAGAAGCAGCGACACTGCCGCAGTTACAAGGCTGCGCGGAAACCGGTGCGATGTGCGCAGTGGAAATCGGAGGCAAACGGGCCGGTGTGATCGCTGCCGCGCGTGACGATGCCAACGGCATGCGGGGGTTTCAGGTCTACGAGTTTCTTCTCGACGACCACGCGCGCGGCCGCGGCCTCGCCCCCGCTGCAATGCAGCACCTGTGCGACGTTCTTCCCGCGCACCCCGGCGATACGTTGTGGGGAACGATTCATGCGGGCAATGGGCCGTCGCTAGGCAATGCGCTCGCTGTTGGTCGCGAGAAAATCGCCGCGTTTGTGTGGGTGGAACGTCGCGGCGATCTCTAACGCGTTGCCCTAGACCGTCAGAGGCTCAGCGCTGGGTGCTGTTTTCCCGGAGCGCTTCGCGCGGTCGTCGCGAAGACGCATGACCATGGCGAAGATCCCGCCCGACAGGGTATGCCACACAGAGAAGATGACACCTGGCAGGGCGGCCAGCGGGGTCATGTACTGCACCGCCAGCGTCGCGGCAAGACCGGAGTTTTGCATCCCGACCTCCACCGCGATGGTGCGCGAGGCCGATTCTGTTTGCTTCGTTCCTTTGCCGGTTAAGTAGCCAAGCGCGTAGCCGAGCAGATTGTGGATCATGACAGCCACCAGCACGAGCAGGCCCGCTTCGACGATCTTGTCGCGCGAACCCGAGACGATGATCGCGACGATCGTGGCAATGGCACCAACCGAAATCCACGGCAGGGCGGGCAGGATGGACTCTGCGATCTTTGGCAGGAAGAACGTAATCGCCAGGCCGAGCAGGACAGGAAGCAGCACCATCTTCACCGTTGAGATCGCCATCGATCCGGCACTTACCGGTAGGTACTGCCCCGCCAGCCACAGGGTGAGCAGTGGCGTGAAAATCGGCGCGAGCAGCGTGGACACCGTGGTCATCGCAACCGACAGCGCCACATCACCGCGGGAGAGGTACGTAACCACGTTGGAGGTCGTGCCACCCGGAGCGCAGCCGACGAGGATGACGCCTGCGGCGATCTCCGGCGGCAGTTTCAGCAGCCACGTGATCAGCACGGCGAGCACCGGCATGATGACAAACTGCGCGATCACACCGATGAGCACAGGCATTGGGCGCTTCGCGATGATCGCAAAATCAGCAACCTTCAACGTCAATCCCATGCCGAACATGACCACGCCCAGAAGCCAGGTTGTCCACCCGGTAATCGGCGCAACAACAGACGGGGTGAAGTATCCGATGCAGCCGCCGACAACGACGAGGATCGGGAAGACAACAGAGGCGATCAGGGCCGAACGATCTTCGGCGGTGGTCGCCCCACCACTCGATTGACTCATAGCGTGAGATTCTACTCTCACATTATGGACTCTCGGGGCGGTTTTGGAGATTGCGTTAGGAAACCCCAGCGTGGCTTAGGTAAACATCGCCTTTGCGGTGGCGTAGCCCAACGCGTAACCAAGGGCGTTGTGGAGTTCGACCACGAGCAGGACGACGAGGCCAGCCTGGGCGAGTTTGTCGCGGCTACCGGCCGCGACAATGGTGACGATGATTGCGATCGCGATGACCGAGACCCACGGCAGCACCGGCACAACGGCCGCCACAAGGCACGGTGCGACGAGACGGACGAGGAGGCCGAGGCCGACCAGCAGAATGACCATTTTCACGATCGACCACGCCATTGGGCCTGCGCTGACATCCATGTGCTCACCGGCCAGCCAGAGTGTGAGTAGCGGGGTGAAAATCGGCGCGAGCAGCGTGGAAACCGATGTCATCGTCACCGACAGAGCGCCCCGGATTACATTGGGCGTATGTGGACCGATGAAGTACGCAAACTTAAGCGCGAACGAAACGCCGTCATTCTGGCGCATAATTATCAAATCCCTGAGATCCAGGACATCGCCGACTTCACCGGCGATTCACTCGCGCTATCTCGTATCGCCGCCGACACGGACGCAGACGTGATCGTGTTCTGCGGTGTGCACTTTATGGCGGAAAGCGCCAAGATCCTCAGCCCCGACAAAACGGTGCTCATCCCGGACCAAGATGCCGGATGCTCGCTGGCGGACTCCATCACCGCTAAGCAACTTCAGCAATGGAAGGACGAGCACCCTGGTGCGGTCGTCGTCAGTTATGTGAATACCACCGCCGATGTTAAGGCCCTTACGGACGTCTGCTGCACCTCCTCGAACGCCGTTGAGGTGGTGGATTCCATCGATCCGGACCGTGAGATCCTCTTTTGCCCCGACCAGTTCCTCGGCGCCCACGTGAAGCGCCTGACCGGCCGCGAGAACATCCGTATCTGGGCGGGCGAATGCCACGTCCACGCAGGAATCAACGGCAAGGAGCTTGCGGAGCAAGCGTCGGCGCACCCCGATGCGCCGCTGTATATCCACCCAGAATGCGGTTGTGCGAATTCCGCAATCTTCCTCGCTGGCGAAGGAGTGATCCAACCGGAGCGTGTGCACATGCTATCCACCGGCGGGATGCTCGACCAAGCAGACCGCGACACAGAAGGAACTGTGCTCGTAGCCACCGAAGTGGGAATGCTGCACCAGTTGCGAAAGCGGGCTCCGCTGGCGGATTTCCAGCCCGTGAACCCCCAAGCTAGTTGCCGGTACATGAAGATGATCACCCCAGAAAAGCTGGTTCGCAGCCTGCGTGACCTCCGCGACGAGGTAACCGTGCCCGAGGACGTCGCGGCGAAGGCGCGCCAGTCATTGGAGCGGATGATCGCGATCGGCACACCGGGAAGCGGTGAGTAGACACCGATGACAACGCCTGCTCAGCCGATCTTCCCTCCACTGAATAAGGAGGCCATACAGCGACTCATCCGTCTCGGTCTCGCGGAGGACTTCGCTCATGGCCCCGACGCCACATCCGAGGCGACAATCGACATGGACGCGGTTCTTACTGCACAGGTGGTCCCCCGCCAGGACGGGACCGTCGCGGGAATCGACGTTGTGGGATGGACTATGCACGAGATTTCCCCCGCCGTCGACGTGTCTGTGCACGCCGCCGACGGCGATCGAGTGACGGCCGGTGACTGTCTTGCTACGGTGTCCGGCCCGGCGCGCGTCATTCTGTCGGCGGAACGGACTGCATTGAATCTGCTCACCTACGCTAGCGGCATCGCGACCGCGACTTCTGCGTGGACGGAGGTTATTTCCGACACTCGGGCGCGGGTGAGGGATTCCCGGAAAACGCTTCCCGGCTACCGCGATTTGGCGAAATACGCCGTGCGTTGCGGCGGAGGTGTCAACCACCGCATGAGTCTGGGTGACGCGGCACTGATCAAGGACAACCACGTCGCGAGCATCGGTAGCGTAGCCGACGCATATCGACGCACGGCCAACGCATTCCCAGGCCTCCCCCTTGAGGTCGAAGTGGATGACCTAGATCAGCTCACCGAGGTCCTGGAATTAAAGCCGACTCTGGTCATGCTGGACAATTTTGAGGTGGAAGACACGCGGGTGGCGGTCGCCCGGCGAGATGCCCTGTCCCCAGCGACGATGCTCGAATCCTCGGGTGGCTTGACGCTTGATCGCGCCCGCGCTTACGCGGACACGGGCGTTGAATTCCTCGCCGTCGGCGCGCTCACGCACTCGGTGACCATCCTGGATATTGGTCTCGACGCGCTGACCTGACCTCAGCGGATCACCTATTCAGGCGGGCCTTGAGCGAGGTCTTCACCTCCGGCCATTCAATGTCCAGGATGGAGTAGACGCATGTGTCGCGCACGAGGTCGCTGGCGAGAATTTTGTGGCGGCGTAACACTCCATTGAGCTTCGCGCCGAGTCCTTCGATAGCCGCACGCGACTGGCGGTTCATGTAGTGCGTGCGGATCTCTACGCGCAGGCAGCCGAGGTCCTCGAACGCGCGCTGAAGCAGGAGCAGCTTCGTCGCCGTGCCAGCGCCCGTGAACGGCGCACGGCGATCGCACCATCGGCCGTCAAAGCGGCGCGGTCGACTCCCAGACCTCCCGGTAGCTCTCGGCGAGCGTGGCCACCGTCTCGTGCGCGTTGAGCCCGCTGGGGTTGCCCACCACCCACACTGGTACTCCGGCGAGGGTTTCGGGTTGGAGGCCGCGGGTGGCCTTTGGACGTCGATAGGCATCGCGGTACGCCCCGATTCCAGCGAACATGACCGCCTGAGGCTGATGCTTTTCGACGACACTCCGCACCACCTCCCCTCCCTCCACGAGCTCCGCCTTGGAAAGGTCCGACGCTTTCGGCGTCATGCGCCCCACCAGGTTGGTAAACCCGATGCCGCGCTCGGCGAGCATGGCCGCGTCTTCCTCCGATAACCCCTCATTGGCGTGGACACGGTATGGGGTGATGTCTGCGGCCTCCAACGCCGGCCAGAAGCGATTTCCCGGGTAGGCAAACGGCGCGTCCACCTCCTCGGTGAGGCGGCCGGGGTTGATGCCGACGATGAGCAGGCGGCAGGGGTTAGGAATGCGGTTTTTCATAGCATGCGCGTCCGGGTGCTATGTAAACATCGCCTTCGCGGTGGCGTAGCGACGCTCCGGGACCGTCTTGAGCTTTGCCACGGCGTCCTCGAGCGCAACAAGTTCGATGTCTTCGCCGTGTAGGGCCACACAGCTGCCAAAGTTGCCGACGTGTGCCGCTCGGGTGGCGTGGACGCCGTAGCGGGTGGCCAACACGCGGTCGTAGGCGGTCGGCGTGCCGCCGCGTTGGATGTGGCCAAGCACTGTAGTGCGCACGTCGTAGCCGAGGCGCTTCTTCACCTCGTCGCCAATGATCTGGCCCATGCCATTAAAGGTTTTGTGGCCGAACTCATCCTCTTCACCAAGGCCGGCGTCCATCGTGCCCTCCTTGGGCACCGCGCCTTCGGCGACGACGATGATGCCGTACTTCTCCCCCATCTGGAAGCGACGCTCCATCGCTTTGCAGATCTCCGCAATATCGAACGGTTCCTCCGGGATCACGGTATAGTGCGCCCCACCCGCCATGCCGGCATGCAGGGCGATCCAGCCGACGTGGCGGCCCATGACCTCCACGATCAGGATGCGGTTGTGGGATTCCGCGGTGGTGTGCAGGCGGTCGATCGCGTCGGTGGCCACGGACACGGCGGTGTCGAACCCGAAGGTGTAGTCGGTCGCGGCAACGTCGTTGTCAATCGTCTTCGGCACGCCCACAACCGGGATGCCGTTGTCGGAGAGCCACTTCGCACCCTTGAGCGTGCCCTCGCCGCCAATGGCGATCAGCGCGTCGATGCCGGCGTCGTCCAAGTTCGCCTTGATCGTGTCGATGCCAGCCTTGAACTTGTCCGGGTGCAGGCGGCCCGTGCCTAGAACCGTGCCACCGCGCAGAAGCAGGGAGTCCATGTAGGCGTCGTCGTAAAGATCGACCCTGCGGTCCTCCATCAAACCGACCCAACCGTCGCGGTATCCAACGACGGTGGAGCCGTATTCGGTGTTCGCGGTGCGGACCACACCGCGGATAACGGCGTTTAGTCCGGGGCAATCTCCTCCAGAGGTCAACGTGGCAAGTCGCATGCACGCCAGCCTAGCGCGCTGCGCCTGCCCCTGCCCGCGGCGCAATGCGTATCGACGACACCACGCCCACCACCATCGCCACAACCGGCAACACCAGCGCCTTCGACGCCGTCACATCGATCTCCCCGGAGGCGAGCACTGCCCCCACAAGTGCCACGCCGAGCACGCTGCCAACCTGGCGCGCGGTGTTGTACAACCCGGACGCAGCGCCGGTCTGTCCCTCGGTGATGCCGCGCATGGTGACTGCCGCGTTCGGCGCCCAGACAAACGCGCCGCCAATACCCAGCAGCGCTGTGACTGCGGTGAACCACCACAGGTTGGCGCCGGCGTTGATGAGCGCGATCGCCAGCACCAGCGCCACAGTGCTGAGGGCAAACCCGATCGCGCAGAGTTTGCCGGGGTTGCGGCGATCGGTCAGGTAGCCGGCCACCGGGGTAAGCACCAGCGCAAGCACCGACATCGGCGCCGTGATCAGGCCCGCTGCCGACGGCGACGCTCCGGCGACCGTCTGCAGCCAGTACATCAGGGGGATGAACATCGAGGCGACGGTGAACCCCATGGAGGCCACGCCGAGTGTGCCTAGTGCAAAAGCGCGGTCCGAAAGGAGCTCGATTGGTAGGAACCCGTCGTCGGTACCGTTGCGTGCGGACTGCACAAGCACGCCCAGCAGCAGCACACCGAACAGGATCGAGGGCCAATAGCCGAACTGGATGCCGTAGACCAACAGCCCAAGCCCGCCGAAGGACAGCACGACCGGTAATAAGGTGACCCGCTTCCCTGTCGTCGTCAATCGCGGCAGAGCGATGACACCGGCGACCAGCGCAACGGCGCCTAACCCAGCCTGGGCGTAAAACGCCGCACGCCAACCTTGGGACTGCGCAATCGCACCGCCAACAACCGGCCCGATCAGCGAGGCCACCGAACCGATCACGCCCCACACGGCGAATGCGCGGCCTTGCTTGTCGTCGGCAAACACGCGCGGGATCAGACCGAAGGCTTGCGGCAGGAACACCGCCGCGCCGAAGCCCTGGAGCGCACGCGCGACGATCAGGGAACCGAACGACCACGACGCGCCCGCTAGTGCCAGCGCCGCCACGTAGACGGTCAGGCCGGTGAGGAACATGCGGCGCTGCCCGAAGGCGTCGCCAAGCCGTCCCGTGGCCGGCATGGGCGCGACCGTGCACAGCAAGTACACACTGGTCAGCCACACCGCGCCGCCGACCTCGTACGGCAGAAGCGGGGTGATCACGGGCATGAAGCCCTGGTCGATCAGGACAAGAAAATACCCCGCAGCCAAGGCTGCGAGGGTATTCCAGGGATTAACGGCCGGCTTCAAATGCGGCACCCACGCGGTAGAGGCGTGCGTCCTCGAACGCCGGGGCGATCAACTGCAGACCAACCGGAAGGTCGGTATCGGAGGCGTTGCCCGCCGGAACCGACATGCCCGGCAAACCAGCCAGGTTCAGCGGCAGCGTGAACAGGTCGAAGTTGTACATCGCCAACGGGTCGTCGACCTTTTCACCCAACTTGAAGGCGGTCGACGGCACAGACGGTGCTGCAATGACATCGCAGCCCTCGAACGCCTTGGCAAAGTCCTGGGCGATCAGGGTGCGCACACGCTGTGCCTGCAGGTAGTAGGCGTCGTAGTAGCCCACCGACAGCGCGTAGGTGCCGAGGATGATGCGGCGCTTGACCTCGCCGCCGAAGCCTTCGCCACGGGTGGCTGCCATGACTGCTTCAGCGGAGCGGGAGCCGTCGTCGCCGACGCGCAGACCGTAACGCATGCCGTCGAAACGCGCGAGGTTCGAGCTCACCTCGGACATCTGGATGATGTAGTACGCACCCATGACGTCGTCGAAGCTCGGGCAGTCGACCTCGACAATCTCTGCCCCCTGGCGCTCGAGCTGAGCGTAGGCGGCGTCGATGGCCTCCTTGACACCTTCCTGGGTGCCGGGGCGCTCGAACTGCTTGACGCGTCCGATCTTGACGCCCTTGAGGTCACCCGAAACGCCCTCACGAGCTGCGTCGGCACACGCCGGAACCTCGCGGTCCACGGAGGTAGCGTCGAACTCGTCGTGGCCAGCGATGATCTCGTGCAGCAGCGCAGTATCAAGCACATTGTTCGCGCACGGGCCAACCTGGTCGAGCGAGGACGCACAGGCGATCACGCCATAGCGCGACACGCCACCGTAGGTCGGCTTCACGCCAACGGTGCCGGTGAGCGATGCCGGCTGGCGGATCGAGCCGCCCGTGTCGGTACCGATGCCCAGCGGGGCCTCACCAGATGCAAGCGCCGCAGCGGTGCCGCCACCGGAACCACCCGGGACGCGCTCCAAATCGTGCGGGTTCTTCGTCTGCTTGTACGCGGAGTTCTCCGTGGAAGAGCCCATGGCAAACTCATCCAGGTTGGTCTTGCCCAGAATCGGGATGCCAGCGGCGCGCAGCTTCTTGACCACAGTAGCGTCGTACGGGCTCATGTAGCCCTCAAGCATCTTCGACGCAGCCGTCGTCGGCGCGTCCGTGGTGACCAGCAAGTCCTTCAGTGCCAGCGGCACACCAGCGAGCGCAGACGCTGGCTCCTCGCCGTTCTTTACCTGCTCGTCGACCTTGTCAGCCGCAGCCAGGGCCTCTTCGGCACCAACGTGCAGGAAGGCCCCCAATTCGTCGTCAATCTCCGCGATGCGGTCCAAAAACGCCTGGGTAACTTCGCGCGAGGTGACCTCGCCAGCCTGAATCATCGCCGCAAGTTCGTGCGCTGGCTTTGCGACGAGCCCCTCTGCCGGAATCGTGTACTGCGTCATCGTTTAGTCTCCCTCTCCGAGAATCTGCGGCACCATAAAGCGGTCGTCCTCCACAGCCGGCGCCTGATCCAGCGCCTGCTCCTGCGTCAGCACCTTCTTTTCCACATCGGCGCGCATACCGGCGTCGATGGAGTGCGGGTGGCTCATCGGGGTCACGCCCTCGGTGTCCACGCTTTGCACCTTCGACACTGCTTCCACAATCGTGTCCAGCTGCTGGGCAATCGTGTCCAGCTCCTCGTCTTTCAGCGCAATTCGCGCCAGGCGTGCGATGCGCGACACCTCGTCGCGTGAAATCTCAGCCACAGTCCCATCCCTTCGGCATAACGTGGGTTGCGATTAACGCGCCTTATCTTACGTCACGTCGCGCCACCGCTTCTTCTCCCCCAGTTGCTATAAATAAGGCCATGTCGTACCTCATCCGCGTTTCACTCCCCGATGTGCCGGGCAGCCTCGGCCAGCTCGCTGAGGCGTTCGGCATCGTGGAGACCGACATCAACTCCGTGGACATCGTCGAGTCCTCACTCGACGGCACCGTGACCGACGACATCGTGGTCACCCTGCCCACCGGAGTCATGGTGGACACCCTGATCACCGCCGTCGCATCCGTCGACGGCGCCGAAGTGGACTCGATCCGCCCCTTCACCGGGCGCGTCGACCGCCGCGGACAGATCCAAATGCTCGCCCAGATCGCGGCACATTCGGGCAAACAGGCCGACACGCTCGAAGAGTTGGTCAACGTCATGCCGAAGGCCGTCACCTCCTCCTGGGCGGTGGTGCTGAGCAACACCGACGCCGGTTTGGAGCGCGTCGCTGCCTCCTCCGCCGCGCCCGAGGATGACGGTTCCACCCCGCAGATGCCCGCAATCGAGGGCGCGCGCATCTTGCAGCCCGATTTCGACGAATGGGTGCCAGAGTCTTGGTTCCAGTTGGACACCGCCCTGACCGTGGCACCCCTGCACGGCACCGACCTCGTGCTCGTCGTCGGCCGTGTGGGCGGTCCCGATTTCTTGGCCTCCGAGGTGCGCGAGGTCGGCGATTTGGGCTACATCATCGGCGCGATCCTGCGCTAGCGCAGACCTCAGCCGTTGCATGCTTTCTAGAATTCTGTAATTCTAGAAAGCATGCAACCGATTGAAGCACGCCTCTCTGACCTCGAAGCACGCGTCGCCGCGCTCGAACAGGCCTCATCGCCCGAGTCCACCTCACTCCCCGGTTCCGGAGCTGAGGCGGACCACGGAACAGTCACCTTCAAAGGCGACGTGGAGCTTCCGACCGGCACCTACTCCTACGAATGGATCCGCCCAACAGCGTGGATCACGGACCAACCGTGGGACGACGCAATGGACCGCATCGCCGCGCTCGCGCACCCCGTCCGCGGCGCCATCTTGCGCCACCTTTTAGCCGCACCGGCGAGCGTGACGGAGCTGGTCGAATCTGAGCTGGTTTCCTCCACCGGCACCGCGTACCACCACCTGAAGGAACTGCAGGCCGCCGGCTGGGTGCGCAAGCAGGGCGGGATGTTCGAGATTCCCCCGGCCCGCGTTATCCCGCTCATGGCGATCGTGATCGCCGGAGAGGACCACTGATGCGCGCTACCAACATTGCTGCCGGCGTAATCGCCGCCGCCATCGCCGCCGCGTTGATGCTCTCCACCGGCCCCCGCGACATTTCCGTGGCCTCTGAGCACACTGGCGATGCCGAGATCTCCTCCGCCCTCGAACACCTCGCGGAAGACGGCCACCGCAACCTCGCCGCCTTCACCTATGACGACGGCGAAGTCCGCTTCGGCGGCCTCGGCGCCGACGAGCACAATGACTTCGAAATCGGCTCGATCACCAAAACATTCAACGCGGAGCTTGTCCGCCAGTTCATCGACGCCGGCGAGCTCAGCCTGGATACTCAGGTGCAGGATCTTATCGACGTCCCCTCCGCCCCCGTCGCCGATGTGACCATCGAGGAGCTGCTCAACCACACCTCCGGGCTCGCCCCCACCGAAAGTCTGAGCCTCGCGGACATGTTCGTGGCGAACATCCGCGACGGCGGCAATCCCTACCGGCGCGACACACCGCAGGACATACTCGACGCCGCCGGTTCCGCCGAGCTGAACAACCGCGGCGAGGAACAATACTCAAACTACGGCCACGCGCTGCTCGGCCAGCTGCTGGCCATACACGCCGGCGTGCCCTACGACGAACTGCTGTGCACCCGAATCTTCGAGCCCGCTGGCATGACGTCGACCTACGTGGCGCTACCTGGCACCGTCGACGAAGCACCGACAGGCCTGGCCGCCAACGGGCACCCCGCCGGCCCGTGGGACATGGACGGCTGGGCCCCGGCTGGCGCGATCCGCTCCACTGCTGCCGACATGGCCAAATACGTGGAATGGGTGTCCTCGCACGGTGTGCCCGACTATGGCTGGGCAAGCCTCGACGAAGGCGGTGAAGAAATCACGTTCCACAACGGCGGCACCGGCGGTTTCCGCACCATGCTGGTCTGGGACCCGGAACGCGCCGACCACAGTCGCGCCGCGTTCGTCGCGGGCGACACCGAAGCCTGGGTAGACGCGCTCGGCATCGACCTGATGGAGGAAACCCGATGATCGCACTCGTCATGATTCTGCTGCTCCTTGCGTCCTCGACCTTCGGCGCCGTGCGGAATGCCAAGGGCCCCATCTACGCCCTCGTCAACGCGGTCATCACCGCAGTGGTGATGTGGTTGCTCTCATTCGGCGTGAACTGGAACGGCCAGTTCCCCATCTGGCTGTGGTGGGCCCTCGCCGTCTGGGCGGCAGCGCTGGTCGGCCTCAGCGCCGCGCGCCTTACACAAGCGCGTCGGGGCCGCCCTCGAGCAGTTGCACGAACTGTTCCTCGGTAAGGATTGGCCGGCCCAGTTCTTCGGCTTTCGCGGCCTTGGAGCCGGCGTTTTCACCGACGACCACATAGTCGGTTTTCTTCGACACCGAACCTGCCGCCTTGCCGCCGCGCGACAGGATGGCTTCCTTAATTTCATCTCGGGTGAAGCCCTCCAGCGTGCCGGTGGCGACGATGGTCAGCCCCTCCAGCGTCTGCGGGGCGCGGTCCTGATCGTCCGACTCCATAGTCACGCCGGCTGCGGCCCAGCTGTCCACGATGTTTTGGTGCCAGTCCACGGTGAACCACTCTTTGAAGCTCTCGGCGATCACGTCGCCCACGCCGTCGGTTTCGGCGAGGTCGGCCACGGGGGCGTCGATAAGCGATTGCATCGAGTGGAAGCGTGAAGCGAGCGCACGCGCGGCGGTCGGGCCGACGTGACGGATGGATAGCCCTGTGATCACACGCCACAGGTCCGCGTGGCGCGCCGTTTCTAGATTGGCCAGGAGTTTCTTGCCTGCCGCGTTGACTTGACCGTCCTTGCGTGTGTACACGCTGGACTTCTTCAAATCGTCTTCGGTGAGATCGAAGAGGTGGGCTTCGTCGATAAGCACGCCCGACGCGATGAGATCCTGCGCGCCTTTCTCGCCGAGTGCCTCGATATCGAATACGCCGCGTGATGCGATGTACTCCAGGCGGGTGGCGAGCTGTGCGGGGCACGAGCGGGTATTCGGGCAGCGCCAGTCCGCGTCGCCCTCCTTCGCGGGAGCAAGTTTCGTGCCGCACGAGGGGCAGTTCTCGGGGTAGACGAATTCGCGCTCGGTGCCGTCGCGAAGATCTGCAACGGGGCCCAGCACCTCGGGGATAATCTCGCCGGCCTTGCGCACCACCACGGTGTCGCCGATCATCACGCCCTTGCGCTTGACTTCATGCTGGTTGTGCAGGGTTGCCATAGACACCGTCGAGCCTGAGACGAACACCGGCTCCAGCACCGCATACGGCGTCGCGCGGCCCGTACGACCGACAGAGACCTCAATGTCGAGCAGTTTCGTGGTCACCTCCTGCGGCGGATACTTGTAGGCAATCGCCCAACGCGGCGCGCGCGACGTCGCGCCAAGCCCGCGCTGTTCAGCGACGGAATCCACCTTGACCACAAGCCCGTCCATCTCGTGGATCGCATCATTGCGGTGCTCACCCCAGTACTTCACGGCCTTGAGCACATCGTCCGCAGTCTCAGCCCGGCGCGTGTACTCAGAGACCGGCAGGCCCCACTCGGCGAGTTTCTCGTACGCCTCATGCTGGGTCTCGGGGGTAAAGCCCTCGCGTGCGCCGATGCCGTGGCAGATCATGCGCAGTTTGCGCTTCTTCACGTCCTCCGGATTCTTCTGGCGTAGGCCGCCGGCTGCCGTGTTGCGGGGGTTGGCGAACGGTTTGCCGCCTTCCTTTTGGCGCAACTCATTGAGTTCCGGGAAGTCCTCAGGGCGGATGAATACCTCGCCGCGGACCTCGAGGAACGCGGGTGCGTCGCCAGTGAGTTTGTGCGGGATGTCCTCGATGACGCGCGCGTTGGCGGTGATGTCCTCGCCGGTAGTGCCGTCGCCACGCGTTGCTGCGCGGGTCAGTTCCCCGTTTTCGTAGATCAGGTCGATGGACAGCCCGTCGATCTTCAACTCCGCCAGGTACGGCCCCGGGGTCTTGTCCAGCCACTCGCGCATCTCCTCTTCGGAGAACACGTTATCCAGGCTCATCATGCGCTCGGGGTGTGTTACGTCCGCGAACGCGGAATCGGCCGTCGGCGCGCCGACCTGCTTCGTTGGCGAATCCGGCACCGCCAACTCCGGGTGATCCTCCTCCATCTTCTGGAGGCGGCGGAACATCTCGTCGAACTCAGCGTCGGTAATTACCGGCTGGCCGTTGTAATACAGGTCGCGGTGCTTACGGACCTCGGCGGCTAGTTCGTCCCATTCACGGTGCAGATCAGCGGAAATTTCACTCACGAGGAGCCAGTGTAGGTGTTAAAACAATCATCCTGTCGCTTGCAGCAGGCCTCCCAAGTTCACCAGGTTGTATTCCGCAAGGCACTCGATCTGCTACTACAATGCGCTAGAAGAAGGGAGGCACAACATGACAGCAACACACGCGCAATGCTTTGAAGCATCCGGGGCATCGATCCGCGCTGCACGTGCCTCGATGGCTCTTGAGAGCCGTGCCGTTCCTGAGACCTACGAACCGTCCGAGCTTGAACAGCAAATCCTCTCACGGCTTTTCGAGGAACGCGGATGGGGTTAGACCCCGGCTACGGCGAAACCCCGCTCGACGGAGATGAGATGAGTGCGCTCGAACCGGCGCTGCTCGAACATTTTGACCGTATCCCTGACAAGCTCACAATTCATAGCCTCGAACAGCAGACCCTTGCAGTTACTCGTGCGAGGGTTCTCGAGGACATCGACAATTCGGAACTTCATCTCGACGAGATACTGACAACATCGTTCCTTGTCGAGCTTCACCGGTGGTTATTCGACGGCATCTGGACCTGGTCTGGAGCGTTCCGTCGCACTGGGCTCAATATCGGTGTGGATCCGCAATTCATTTCCACTGAGTTACATGCTTCCTTTGGCAATCTTGGTTATCAAGCAGAGGCTTCGTTACTCACCGCCAGACAGTTGGGTATTGCTACCCACGCTGAGCTAGTTCGTATCCATCCGTTCACCGACGGTAACGGCCGAGTCACCCGTCTCATGGCTGATCTCGTATTTGCTGCGTCACAGGGTCTTCCCCATACTTATGAATACGACTGGGACCTGGATAAGAGCGTGTACATCGACCTGTTGCGCACTTATGACCTCAATCGAGATCCAACTCCGCTCTCCAGCTTTATCGGAGTCCGGAAGCTCGGTTAACGACTTTGGATCACTCGTGTCGGCGCGCTCGTTACAATGACCGGCATGGCCACATTCGATGCCTCCCGCATGCTCTCCTTCGACCTGGAGACCACCTCCGCTAACCCGCGCGAGGCTCGCGTGGTCACGTCTGCGCTTGTGCGTATCGACGACGGCGTGGTCGACGCCAACGAAACCCTCGCCGATCCCGGGATTGAAATCCCCGAAGAAGCCGCCAAGGTGCACGGTATTACGACGGAGAAGGCGCGCGCGGAGGGGCGCGACCACGACGAGGTGGTGGGCGAGACCGTCGAGGCGATCAAGAAGGGCTGGGAAGACGGCCTGACGCTCGTGGTGTTTAACGCCCCCTACGATTTAACGGTGCTGCGCAACCTCACCGGTGATTTCACCGTCACCGGCCCCGTGTTCGACCCGCTGGTGGTCGACCGTGCGAAGGACCGCTACCGCAAGGGCCCACGGAACCTGACCGCGATGTGCGAGCACTACGGGGTGCGCATCGACAACGCACACGAGGCAACCGCAGACGCGTTCGCTGCCGCCCGTGTCGCCTGGATGCAGGTGCGCAAGGCCTACCCAGACCTCGCCCAGATGGAGTCTGGCGACCTCATGGAGTGGCAGGCCGTGGAGTACTTCCGCATGCAGACCGATCGCAAGAAGTACTTTGAGGCCAACGGGCGCGACGCCTCAGGTGTGCTCACCGCCTGGCCAATGCAGGGCTAACTCACTTTTACTGGCTTGCCAGTTCTTCGTGCATTTCGCGAGCGGCAGCGTAACTGCGCGCGCTTGCAAGCAGCGTGTCTGCCGGCTCGGCGTACACATCGATCTGGGTCTGTGCCGGGTCGATCTGTAACTCGTCGAACACGCGGTAGAGCTCGCGCGGCTGCATGGTCGGGATCGCGATGCGCGCCCCCGTATCGAGCAGACGTGCCAGTGCATCACGGTTGCAGGTGCGGGGGTCGGTGGTCTGCCACGGGGTGTCGTCGATAAGCACAGGTGTGTGCAACAGATGCTCGCCGAAGCGGTGCAGGGTCTCCTGTGGCTCAGGGATAGCCGGGATGGCTTCGTAGTCGGTCGCGCCTTTGAGCGTGCCAGCCATGACGTCGCCGAGGCGCGGCTCATCGAGTTGCAGCACCGTGGCGCCGAAGCGGCCGGCGACATCGCTGCGGTGCTGATTAGATGCTTCGAGCAGCGCGTCGGTGAGGTCGCGCAGCGCGCCGGGGTCCGTGATCATGCGGTGGCCGTTGGCCATCTCCACCTCGGCGGCGAGCGTGAACGGGCCGGCAAGCTGCACCTTGACCGTGTCTACCTTGCCGTGCCAGAGCTCCTCGAGGTGGTCGAGGTCGCGCGCCATGCGGTCGGCGTCTGCGCGCTTGCGGGCGGCAACGCGCCACCCGCGCGGGCCCGGCGCGATTGGGATTTCTAGCAGCGCTGCGGTGCGCCCAATGAGATCGGAGCCGACGCCGCGGTCCGGCAGTTGCGGGATGTGTGGCAGCGGCGACTCGGAAAGCACCACGTCCGCGGCTTGCGCGAGGTCGGTGCCGGGCAGGGGCCCGAGGCCGAACGCGGTGGTAGGAAGTGTTGTCACGGCGCTGATGTTACGCGGTAGCGCCTAGGCACTGCTCAACGCATAGTCTGACACGTCCCTGCTGCGCTACTTCTTTTGTCGCCCGATCGCGCCTTCGTCTGCTCCCACGCCCCGCCAACCGCTTTCTAGACCTGCCGACCTTTTGCATAATAGCACAAAAGGGCAGGTGGATCCTGTCGGAGATAGCCCACACCTCCCGGCTCAAACCGCGACCATTCCAGTTTTGGAGTAAGCGTCCGACATTTTATCGCGCTCGATTAAGTATTCGGTCTGAGTGCAGTCTTGACCAACGTAGTGGAACTCGAGGGTGTGTGCCCCCAATGGCGTTCTATCTTTCGTCCGGAGTCTTGCCCTCGGCACTGGCCTCAAGGCCACTGTTGAGGTATAGAAACGCTGTGGAATGCCCCCGTGGAACGTTCGGCGACTTCCCAAACCCTTGAAGTAGATAACCTCCCAGGAGGGGGAGACGTCTATTGTCGGCAGTTGGACAAACGCGTTGTTCTACTCGGAGCCCGACGTAAAAAGAATGGTGTCTTCCCTGCTAAAGAAGATGGACTGCAGCTCCAGGGTAGAGCTCATAGCGCTCTCATTCTGAACGGCCTATATAGTTGGCGGACCCACACCGCTTAGTGCTCGAGTGAGCCCACCAACCTTTTCATAGTGCGAGTGTTTTGCACCCGACCTTGATTCAATCCTGGCACTCGGTGCTAGGACCATCCCCGGGAAAAGTTATACACAATTCGACGGGCTGCCTGCCACCCGGATTTTGTCAGAGCTACACCTGCGATAAGCCCAGCGATGCTTCCAAAGAATACAGAAGGGAACCAAGGCATATCAGTGTAAAAACGAAATATGCCAAGTGTCACTAAAAATCCGCAAATCGTTACCAATGAGCGCATGTTTTACCACCCTATGTAGGTTGAAAAGACGCCACCTGCACTGGCAATGCAGCTGATCGCAAGTCCTGGTCCAATTTTCTTAGCGAGGAACTTTACCAAGTCCCAGTAGGAAACTCTCTTCTCTAGAATTTCAGAATTTCCGGAATGGTATTATAACCGATTACGCCACCAGCACAACCAGCAATGCTTGCGGCAGCTGCACTAAGAACTCCCTTATCGTCTTGGTTCTCTGCGATCCTAGTCTGGACGGGTGGTCAAGTCCCGTGCAGTGGTGTAGCCGCCTAGCTTTCGGCTCGGTATGAAGTTGGGGGTTTTGGTTAGGCGGTTAGCTGGTGTTTGTTAGCCGTAGCTCTGGTTCGACTCGGCAACCGCCTGCATGATCAACGGTTTGAACTGCTCACGACGCGTGGTGCGCTGAGCTACGACACACTGGTGCTTGCCCTTGTGGTGATAAAACGTGAAATCAACAATGCCAACTTGGCTGCAGGCTTTTTGGTGGACAAACCGTGGGCGTCCGTGATGGCGACTACGCCCGCGACCTTCGCCGCCGTAGTGAGCGCACTGTCGCGGACGATCTCTTTTCCCCGGATGTCACCGCCCATGAGCACTTCAATAGTTGCGTCTTTGACTACCTGCAGCCTCGCGAACGTCATCAGGAAATTTTGCGGGCATCGGAATACCTTCCAGCCCCCAACACTCCAACGAAATGTCCGCGGTCCCTTTTCGGCGATAAACGAGGTGCGACTAACGAGGTTTGCGCGACCTCGGCGGGCCCGGCCTCTACGCGGTGGCGCAGATGGTGCCTGAGCCGAGCACGATGTCGCCCTTACCGTCCGGGTCCGGCAGGTACAGCACCGCCGCCTGGCCGCGGGCCACGCCCTCGAGTGGTTGGTGGAGGGTAAGTGTCATCTGGTCGTCCTCGATACGCGCAGTGCACGGCACAACGCCACCGTGGGCGCGGATCTGCACGTTCGCTTCGAACTCGGCTGCTTCGGACATCGCAGGGTGCAGCACCTTCAGGCGGTCGGCGGTGATCTCCGAAACGCGCAGCGCGTCACGCGGACCGACGGTCACGGTGCCGGTGGCGGTGTCCACGTCGGTGACGTAGCGCGGCTTGCCGTCGGCGGCAGGCACGCGGAGGTTCAACCCCTTGCGCTGGCCGATCGTGTACTGGAAGGCACCGTCGTGCTCGGCAAGTTCGTTGCCGTCGGTGTCCCGAATCATGCCGGGACGCATGCCGATGGAGCGGCCCAGAAACGCCTGGGTGTTGCCGTCGGGGATAAAGCAGATGTCGTAAGAATCCGGCTTGGACGCGGTGGCAAACCCGTGACGGGCGGCCTCCTCACGAATCTGGGGCTTCTCCGTATCACCAACCGGGAAGATGCAGCGGTCCAACTCGTCGCGGGTCAGCACGCCGAGCACGTACGACTGGTCCTTCTTCGGGTCTTCTGCGCGGCGGAGGTTGCCGGCGTCGTCGATAATTGCGTAATGCCCAGTGGCAATCGCATCGAAGCCGAGCGTCACCGCGCGGTCCAACAGGGCTGCGAACTTGATCTTCTCGTTGCAGCGCAGGCACGGGTTCGGGGTCTCGCCGTTTTCGTACGACCAGACGAAGTTGTCGATGACCTCTTCTTTGAACCGGTCAGAGAAATCCCACACATAAAACGGGATGCCCAGTTTGTCGCACACGCGACGCGCGTCGGCGGAATCCTCGAGCGAACAACACCCGCGGGCGGATTCGCGCGTTTGCTGCGCGTCTTTGCTCAGCGCGAGGTGCACGCCGACGACATCGTGGCCGGCCTCCACCAGGCGCGCGGCGGCGACAGATGAATCGACTCCCCCGCTCATGGCCGCTAATACTCGCATGTCGCGGGAGTGTAGTCCCGCGAGCACGAAAGGCGAAACGTCCGGCTGCATGCATCGAGATAATCCCCTGGACATATACCCCCATGGGGTAATAACGTGGGAGACGGTCGCCACGCTAGCCCCCGGCGCGGCCGAACCGATCACAACAATGAACTGCAACGAAAGGACAGAACCATGAACGACAGGCACGCCCACTCCGGCACCAGACCCGGTGGGCACGCCAGCCATCATGAGCATGACGCTCACGAGGCCCATGCAGGACACGGTGGTCACGACCACGCGGGCCACGCAGGCCACGGCGATCACGTAGCCCAATTCCGCACGCTCTTCTGGATCATGCTGGTTCTCGCGATCCCGGTCGTCGGATTTAACGAAACCTTCGCCCATCTCATCGGCTACCAGCTGCCTGACGCGGAATGGGTCCGGTGGATCTCGCCGCTTTTGGGCACGGTCATTTATTTCTGGGGAGGTCGCCCGTTCTTGACGGGTGCTGTCTCCGAGATCCGCTCACGAAAACCCGGCATGATGCTGCTGATCGCGCTCGCGATCACGGTCGCCTTCGTCTCCTCTTGGGGTGCGAGCCTGAACTTGCTAGACCCCGGGCTGAATTTCTGGTGGGAACTGGCGCTGCTGGTGGTCATCATGCTGCTTGGGCACTGGATCGAGATGCGCTCCCTCGCCCAGACCACCTCGGCCCTGGATTCGCTCGCCGCACTTCTGCCCGACGAGGCCGAGAAGATCGACGGCGACGAAGTGGTGAAGGTCACCCCGGCGGATCTTGAGGTCGGCGATGTCGTGATCGTGCGGCCCGGCGCTTCCGTGCCTGCCGACGGCACAATTGTCGACGGCAGCGCCAGCATGGACGAGTCGATGGTCACCGGTGAATCGAAAACGGTGCGCCGCGGTGAAGGAGAGCAGGTGGTCGCTGGCACCATCGCGACAGACTCGGGCCTGCGCATCGAGGTCACGGCCACGGGTGGCGACACCGCGTTGGCCGGCATTCAAAAGCTCGTCACCGATGCGCAGGAATCGTCGTCACGCGCGCAACGTCTCGCGGACAAGGCTGCTGCCTGGTTGTTCTGGTTCACCCTCGGCGCCGCCATCTTGACCGCTGTGGTCTGGACCGTCGTCGGTGTGCCAAATGAAGCGGTAGTGCGCACTATCACGGTGCTCGTCATCGCCTGCCCCCACGCCCTAGGCCTTGCGATCCCGCTGGTCGTCTCAATCGCGACTGAGCGCGCGGCACGCGGCGGGGTCCTTATCAAGGATCGGCTCGCGCTCGAATCGATGCGCACCGTCGACGCAGTACTGTTCGACAAGACCGGCACCCTCACCAAAGGTGAGCCCACCGTCACCGCGATCGAACCCGCCGGCGGGCGTGATAAAGAAGACGTGCTTGCCCTGGCAGCGGCCGCCGAAGCAGACAGCGAACACCCGCTCGCCCGCGCCATCACCGGGGCTGCTCAGGCCCGTGGCGTAGCCGTCCCGCAGGCAATCGACTTTTCTTCGTCTCCAGCAGTGGGCGTGAAGGCAACTGTTGACGGTGAGGTAATCGAGGTCGGTGGCCCCTACCTGCTTGAAAAGCATTCCGCCGGGGAGCTCCCGGTCGCCGACGAGTGGCGAAAGGAGGGCGCGATCATTCTCCACGTCCTCGCCGACGGCGAAGTGATCGGAGCACTCCGGCTTGCCGACGAGATCCGCCTTGAGTCCCGCGACGCCGTCGACGCACTGCACTCTGCGGGCGCCCAAGTCGTCATGATCACCGGCGATGCGCAAGCCGTCGCCGACACCGTAGCCAAGGACCTGGGCATTGACCGGGTCTTCGCAGGCGTGCGTCCCGAGCACAAGGCCGCGAAAGTCAAGGAACTGCAAGCCGAGGGCCACAAGGTCGCCATGGTCGGCGACGGCGTCAACGACGCCCCCGCGCTGGCTCAGGCCGATGTCGGCATCGCGATCGGTGCCGGCACAGACGTGGCGATCGGCTCGGCGGGCGTCGTCCTGGCAAGCTCCGACCCGCGATCGGTGCTTTCGGTCATCGAGCTCTCCCGTGCGACCTACCGGAAGATGAAGCAGAACCTGTGGTGGGCGGCCGGCTACAACCTGCTGTCCGTTCCGCTGGCTGCCGGTATCCTCGCCCCAATCGGGTTCGTGATGCCGATGAGCGTCGGCGCAATTCTGATGTCGGCCTCGACTGTCGTCGTCGCCCTCAATGCGCAGCTGCTCCGCCGCCTCGACCTCACCCCGCAGAGCAGCACCGACCGGATGCTTGACCGGTCCAAGTGACTCGACACCGTCCACACTACTCAGGAGGCCCATGATGAACGACCACGGCTACATCAGCGATAAAGACCGCTACCTCGCCCGGCTCAAACGAATCGAGGGGCAAACCCGCGGTATCCACCGCATGATCGACGAAAACGCCTACTGCATCGACATCCTCACCCAGATCAGTGCGGTCAACGCGGCGCTGAAGGGCGTAGCACTGGGTTTGCTGGACGACCACTTGAAGCACTGTGTTGCCGATGCGATCAGCGACGGGCAGGAAGCCGACGCCAAGATCGAAGAGGCGTCCGCCGCAATCGCGCGAATGGTGAAGTCCTAAACGTCATACCGCAGTACGACGCGCGCATGCGGAGCGACAACTAGCCTTTGCGAGCATGCGCTTGTCGACGACACCCCTAACCACGATCCGCAACGCCTCGTTTGCAGCCTCGCTGGTGATGATGTGTGCACTTGGCGTCGTGTCGTCCCCGCAGGCATTGAGCTTTGCGTTGCTTGTCGGCGCGCTGGTGGTGCCGTTTACGCGGTGGCGCTGGCCGCTGGCAACTGTGGTCGGAATTGCTGCGGCCCTGGTAGTCGCGTCGTTTAGCGAGGTGCTGCCGATCGGTGTGATCGCGCTTGGCCCATTCGCTGCGTATGTGACGAGGCGCCATCTGCCTGTGCCGTTGCGTGACGTCGCAACCGCTGGCCTGCTCGTCGGCGATATCGTCGCTATCGGGTTCGTTGTGCCAGCTCTTCGGGAACTCGAGCCAACGGACCGAATCCCATACGTCGTGTGGAGCGTAACCCTGCTGACCGTGGCGTTACTCTTCGGCGAGCTGCGACGCCGAGCCGACGAAAGTGCGGAGCAGGAGCTGGCGCGCCAGCGTGCCGAGTTTGAACGCGCAGCCCAGGAGCAGCGCGCCCACTTGGCGCGAGAAATCCACGACATTGTCACCCACTCACTGACCGTCATTGTTGCGCAGGCCGACGGCGCGCGCTTCGCCGCTACCCCGGAGGCGAAGGACGAGGCGCTGCACACCATCGGCAACGTCGGCCGCGACTCGCTGCGCCAGATGCGCGGCGTGGTGGAGCTGCTGCGCGACCCTGAACAGCGCCCCCTTGAACCAACAACGCAACTGGACATCGACGGCTTGGTCGCCACCAGCCGCGCGGGCGGGCTTAACGTCGCATACACCGCCGAGGGCACCCCTCCCGAGCACCTGGCCCCGGCCACCGCGCTTACCGTCCAGCGCATCGTGCAGGAGTCCCTGACCAACGCCATGAAGCACGGCACCGGTCACGCCGAGCTCTCGGTGCGCTGGGGCGCAGATACCGTCGTGGTAGAAATGACGAACCCGGTCGCTCCCGGCGCGACTACTCGTCCGGGCCACGGAGTGGAGGGCATGCGGCAGCGCGCGGCGCTTTCCGGCGGCACGGTGACCGCATCCGCCACCCCCGCCGGCACCTGGACCACAACGGCAAGGATCCCGCTGAACTCATGATCACTCTCGGACTCGCAGACGACCAAGCGTTGTTTCTCCACGGCATCCGCAACGTCATCGACTCGCAGCCGGATTTGGAGGTGCGCTGGCTCGCCGCCAATGGTGCTGAAGCTATCGAGGCATCCGGCAATGCCACGGTGGACGTCGTGCTCATGGATGTGCAGATGCCGGTGCTGGACGGCATCGCCGCGACGAGGCAGGTCGTCGCAAAGCATCCGGCGACAAAGGTGATCATCCTGACCACGTTTGACGACGAAGCCTACGTCCTCGGCGGCCTTGGCGCCGGTGCCAGCGGTTTTCTGCTCAAGGATGCCGAGCCGGAGGCTTTGCTTGACGCTATCCGCACCGTGGCTCACGGCGATGCGGTGATTTCGCCACGGGCGACGAATAGGGTCGTCGCAAAGCTGCATGCGCCGGATGAGGAAACGGTCGCTCTGTCCCCCGCCGACCGGCTGGCGTTTCGCGAACTGACGGAACGCGAGCGCGAAGTGCTCGTGGCAATCGGCCGCGGGTGGTCCAACGGGGAGATTGCCCAGCGGATGTTCATCTCCATGCCCACGGTGAAAACCCACGTGGGCCGGGTGCTGGCGAAGACACAGTCGCGCGACCGCGTCCACGCAGCACTTTTCGCCTACCGCACCGGGCTAGTATCGCGCACCGACCTGTTGGACTCCTGACGCGTC
Source organism: Corynebacterium sp. HMSC034E11 (assembly GCF_001835905.1). NCBI lineage: Bacteria > Bacillati > Actinomycetota > Actinomycetes > Mycobacteriales > Corynebacteriaceae > Corynebacterium > Corynebacterium sp. HMSC034E11. Next base: position 47,291 of record NZ_KV826421.1, on the reverse strand, counting down.
ATACCCCGGTATCACCTTCAAAATCGTCCCTCGCGCCGACGCGAAACCCCTTTCCGTTGCGCGAGCCTTGAGGTCATGGAAACACCGATGATTCAGACCCACGGTCTGACCAAAACCTATGGACACACAGACGTCGTCCACAACCTCGACCTCAAGGTCGCTCCCGGCGTCGTGCACGGTTTGCTCGGTCCGAACGGTTCCGGCAAATCCACCACGATGAAGATGCTGCTCGGCCTCATCGCCCCCACGCATGGCGACATCAGCGTGCTCGGACACCCCATGACGCGAGCGAACCGCGCGCATGTCCTTGCCGGTGTCGGCTCGCTCATCGAAGCCCCCGCCGCTTACCCACACCTCACGGGTGGTGAAAACATGCGTATTGTCGCGCGTCTGCTCGGCGCCGATCCCGAAGCGGTGCGCCGCGCGGTGTCGCTGGTGCGCCTCGAGAGCCAGATGGACAAGATGGTGAAAAACTATTCGCTGGGTATGAAGCAGCGCCTCGGCATCGCGATGGCACTCGCACGCGACCCGCAGTTGCTTATTCTCGACGAGCCCACCAACGGCCTTGACCCCGCCGGCATCGAGGAAATCCGCGAACTCATCATCAGCCTCGCCCGCGACCAAGGCCGCACGGTGCTGGTGTCGAGCCACCTGTTGTCCGAAATTGAGAAGATAACGACCGACCTGACCATCATCAATCACGGCAAGCTCGTGTTTCAGGGCTCCCAAGACGAGCTGTACAGCGCGCAGTTGCCGGATGTGTTCATCCAGACGCCTGAGGTTGCAACCGCAGTTTCGGTCCTTCGCGCACTACAACCGAAACGGGTCGAGGGTGGTGTGGAGCTTTCCGGGCTTGACGACGACCACCTCGCCGATACCATCGCCCTTTTGGTTGCACACGGCGTGCCACTCCACCAGGTCCTGCGAAAACGGCGCAGCCTCGAGGACATCTTCATCGGCTTGACCAACGACGAGGTGGCAAGCGCATGATGGTGGAATTTGCCAAACTCAAACGCACCAAAATCGTGTGGCTGAGCCTGCTCATGACGGTGGGGATCGTCCTATTCGCCAACATGAGTCTCTTCGCCGGCGACAACGCCGCCGCATTCCGGGCCAACCCAGAAACCGCATGGGCGGGACATCTCATCGGATTCGCCATGGCGCTGGCGTTTTTGACCCCGTTGCAGCTTGCACTGGTGGCCAGCCGCATCGTGGATACCGAGCACATCAGCGGCGGGTGGCGGCTCAACGCCATCGCAGGAACTCGGCCTGGGGCGCTGCTCCTTCGAAAGTTAGGTGTTGCGACGGTGGTAGTTGTCGTCGCAAAGAGCATTGAGTTCGCTGGGGCCATAGCGCTGCCCCTCGCGATGGGCGCGCCTGCACCGCACGGATCCATGCCGGCCACTTGGCTGCGCTTCGGTCTCGGTGTCGCGGGCACCACACTTGCGCTCCTCGCTGTGATGCTCTTGCTAGCCGCGCTTGTCGAGTCGCAACTTGTCGTGCTCGCCGTCGGGGTCGTCGGCGGGTTCTTTGGCATCGCATCACTGCTGTCCCCACCGTGGCTGGCTGCAGTCAATCCTTTCGGGTACATCGCTGTGATCCTCCCGTTCGGATTCACTGAAGCAGGGGTCACCCCGTCGCAGCCCGGCTGGGTGCTGTGGAGCGGCTACCTCGTCCTCGCCGTAGCGGTCTTGGTCGCCGGTACCAAAGCCCTGGATCGAAAGGAAATCTAGACCATGGACCTAATCCTTAACGACCTGCTCAAGTTTCGACGCTCCCACGTCTGGGCGGTCGCGTTCCTCGTCCCCGTAGTTGCCGTCGCGATCGGCGCCGGCAACTACGCCGCGAACACCGGCACCCTGACCGCCGGTTGGGGCAGCTACTTCTCGCAAGTCATGCTGTTTTATGGGTTGCTGTTCTGCACTGCTGGCATCGCGATCCTCGCCGCAGCCGCCTGGCGTGTCGAGCACCGCGGGCACAACTGGCTCACCATGCTCACCTCGACGCGTTCGGTGAGCAACCTGGTGGCGTCGAAAATCGCCGCGATCGCGGTTACTGTCGCAGCGATGCACGCTGTTCTCATCGGCCTCACGTTGTTCGTCGGTTGGGCGTTGGGGATTCCCGGTGCAGTGCCAGGCGAGCTCCTCGTCGCAGCGTTATTGGCCCTGGCACCAGCCGTTGCGGTGGCGTCATGGCAGTCACTGCTGTCTATGGTCATCCGTAGTTTTGCAGCACCCATCGGCATTGCGGTGGTGGTAAGTCTCGTATCGTTTGGCGCACTCGCGGCTGGGGTGCCTGGCGTGCGGTTCATCGTGGCGCCTGCGTTGTTGTCGCACACGCTGTGGCTGGGCAGTTCCGCCGTCGCCACCGCTGGAGCGCTCGATACTGGCACCGTTACAGGCGTTCTCGCTGCCTCCTCAGCGTTGACCGTGGCTGGCTGGGCGGCTGCAGTGGCCTATCTACGGGGCACCGACGCGCGCATCTAGGCGCCAGGTACCCTCACCAGCCATGGCCGCCAAAAGTGAGTTTTATGAAATCGACACCGGTGTCGCGGAGGTGCTCCACGAGCCGGACGGGTCGATGGTGTTGCTGGTCAACGGGGTGCCGAGTTCCCACATCGTGCCGGGCGACCCGCAGCGCCTCGATTTTGAGTACATGCGCTGGATGGCGGACTTTTTGGATACCCACTACCCGGACGAGGCGAAGCCGAAGTCGCGGCTGACACACCTGGGCGGTGGTGCGTGCACGCTGGCGCGTTACTTCGCCAGCGCGTGGAAGGGCTCGCGCAACACGGTGGTGGAGATCGATTCCGAACTCGCGGTGCTCGCGCGCGAACTCTTCGACATTCCCCGCGCGCCGACGGTGAAGATCCGTGTCGACGACGCCCGCGACGTCACCAACACCTTCAAACCCGCCACCCGCGACGTGATCATCCGAGACGTGTTCTCGTCGGCCACCACGCCGCGGAATCTGACGACGGTGGAGTTCTATGCGGCGGTGCGGTCGTCGATAAGCGATCGTGGCTTCTACCTCGCCAACTGCGGCTCCCAAGCCGACTTGAAGGAGGCGAAAGAGGAACTCGCCGGCATGCTGGAGGTGTTTCCCCACGTTGCGGCGATCGCCGACCCGCCGATGTTCAAGGGGCGCCGCTACGGCAACATCGTGCTCATCGGCGCGAACCACCCCATCGAAGCCGGCGACGTGCTCACCCGCGAGCTGCTCAAAGGCGCAGTGCCAGCGCAGTTCAAGGGGCTTGCGTGGGCGCGCCGCTTTGCGACGACCCCACGCCACGACGAGCCATAAACTCCTTCACCACCGCTACCATGTCGGTCGCCTTCATATCGGGCAGATAGCAGTCCACCACGGCCAAACCAATCGACGCGAGCGCCATCTCGTCGTCGTACGCCAAGTTCCAACTAGTGTGCGTCGGGTGGAACTTGTGCTTCGACGCAGCCAGCGAGCGAAACCCGTACAGCGGCTCGATCTGCGCTCCGGTCTTATCCAGCACGATCTCCAAGAACGAGGTTGGCGCATCCGTGCGTGCAAGCGGCGCCCCCGAGAGCGACACCCACTCGAGCCCCTCACTCCCGGCGATGACGGCCGCCTCGGCAAGCAGGAATTCGATCACCGGCCTGAATCCCTCGGCGTCGCGGCGCATGAAGTCGAGCGTATAGCCCGCAAGTTTGCCGTGCTCGTACACCGGCAGCCAGCTCGTCACGCCGTGGAGGCGTCCTTCTTCGTCGACGGCGAGGAGCAGTTTGGTGGCGTCGTCGTCAAGTTCATCGAGCCCGCCGAGCGTAAACCCCATCTCCGGCAACGCCTTGTCTGCCACCCACTGCTCCGACAGCGCGGCAATGCGCTCGCGCATCTCAAGCGTGCACTCGCGCCAGGTCGTCCACACCGGGCGAACGCCTTCCTTAGCCGCCCTGTTGCGCGCGGTGCGGATGTTTTGAAACTTCTTGCCCTTGAACTCGAGATTATCGGTGTGCAACAACGATTCTTCTGCGACGTGGACCGTCCGGAAGCCAGGCCGGTGGAACGTCTCCGGCACCGAATACCACGCCACGCGCCACCCTTGATCCGCAGCGAAATGCTCAAATGCGTCGGCGACTGTCGTCTCGTCCGCCCCCTCAGCCACGACAGGCGAACCCACCGTCACGGCAACATTGTGCGACACACGGTACGCGACGTATCCGCTGTCGCCTGCGAAAAAGTAACGGTTGCCATCCCACAGCCCCATCCACGCAAGATGATCACCTGTCCCGGATTCGAGCATGCGCCGTGCCCTCTCGCGCTCCTCCTGCATCGGTGCAGACGGCGCTGAAGAAAGCACACGAAACAGCATCCACAGCAACGCACCCCAGAACACCACGCCAACCCATTCGGAGAGCACCCACGCCGCCGGAGCATTCGGCACAATCTGATGTCCCAACTGCACGGCCACTGCAGGGGGCATAAAACGTGCAGGAAGCTCCGCAACGACACTGCTTAGGGTGACATCCCCGATGAATCCGTCGCGCAAGATAAGGGCGCCGGTCACCCACGCGGTTGTCGTCGATAAGAGCACTGCGATACCTGGAACAAGCATCGGACGCAGGTTCGACCCAACGCGGAACTTCGCCTGCTGAGCAATCAACACCGCCAGCATGAGCACCCACGGCAACACCACCAAACCGGCGTTCACGGTGGTCAGCGCGTCGCTGCGCACGTCGAGCACCTGCGCCACCACAACCACCAACGACGCCGCACACAACACCGTCGCACCCCACCACGCCAGCCGCCGGCCGCGACGCAGCCCAAGCGCAAGCACCACCGCAAGCACCACCGGCACCAAATTGAGCAACAGCGGCCCCAACCCACTTTGCTGGTTAATGGCCATGGCCTCCCAGCAGGCAAGCGAGGAAGGATCCACACAACGCTCCTGAACCTCGCGCGCGGCCACCGCAGGCTCCCACATCAAGAGGCTTTCCGCCGCAAAAGGACCCTGCGCCGCAGGGTTGAGCGCAGTCAGCACGGGCCCGACCGATACAGCAAGGAGTAACACTGCGACGAGGACACGCGACTCCCGCAGCGTCGGTCGCGCCGCCGTGAACTGACGCGCTCCGGCGAGCACGCCACAGGCAAGGCCCACCACAACTGCTGTAAACGCAGCAACAGAGGTCAGCGTTCCCGAATACAACACAAGCGTGCCGGTCAGCGCCACAAGTACGAGACGGACCCTGCGACGCCACAACACACCCATCGACGCAGAGGCGAACGCAAGCGGCCCAATCATCCACGGCAACGGGGTGAGGTAAGTCTCGTTAACCAAGTCGGCGCCCCACCTGTTAAACCCTGCCTGTTCAACCATCGCGCCGAGCACACACGCCAACGGAAACACCAGCGCATGCGATGCGGCTGCGGCGACAACGAACCTGCGTGAACCCAAGATATGCTCTGCGGGAACGGCGAAGCACACCGCGGCGAGCGTGGCATAGATTGCCTGGGCGACATTTGGCGTTGACAAGCCCGCCGTGATCAGGTGCCACAAATGCACATCGGCGGGAAGGTCGTAACCCAGATGCGCCCGCCACGGAAACAGCGCCCACATGAAGGCGACAAGGATCAGCGTCACTGGGACGTGTTTCATTTCAGTCCTCCCCGGTGGGCGACGAATTCGAAGCTCTCGCGCAGCGCTACCCGCCACACTTGGTAACTATGCGCTCCGGGTAGTTCGGTGTAGGTGGTGTCCATCCCCGCCGCGCGGGCAAGATCGTTCAGGTGAGGCAGCGCGGTGCTTGCCATCTTGTCACTCTCTCCTGCGACGAACCGGCCCGCAATGCCGCGGTAAGTATCGGTCCCCTTCGCGTTTGCGAGCAGGTCGGCGGGGTTGATTGCTTTGAAGGCGTCTTCATCGCCGCCGAAGAGCTCGTTCACCGTCTTGTCGTGGTTGCCAAGGGATGGTTCGGGCTCCCCGGAGAAATCCAGAAACGACCCGTATGCCTCAGGGCTGTTGGTCACGACTTGTAGCGAGCAGGTCCCGCCGTAACTCAGTCCCCCGATCGTCCACGTCGACTGGTCAGGATTGACGCGGAACGTGTCTTTCAATAGCGCAGGAATATCGCTGGAAAGGTAGGTGTGCATGGCAGCGTCCGGCCCGTCGACGCATGCGGGGTTGCCCGTCGCGGAGCCTGTCGCATCAACACTGACGACGATCGGAGAAACCCCTCCGTGCTCCTGCTGGTACGCATCGGCGGTTTCTGCCGCCTGCCCGTCCGTGAACCACCCCATTGGGGATCCTGGACTTCCCGACATCAGCACCAGCACCGGTAGTGTGGCGCCGTGCCAATACGCGGGCGGCACGTAGACGACTGCATCCCGTTCAGGTGGGGCGGGCACCGTGACAAGGGCTCCTACTTCCCGGCCGTGCAGTTGTGGGGCGGTGTCTGTGCGTTCGAACTGCTCTAGGCTCATCGCTACGGTCACGCGCACGGGGTGGAACGATCCAAGCGTTGGGTACTGCTGGTATTGCAGGTTAGTGCCCAAGAATGCGAAAACTACCGCTGGCACCGCAACAACGGCCAAGAGCAGCCGCCGCCGACTGACTATCGCCGCAACTACTGCGAAGACGCCCACCGCCCACGACGCGTAGACGCGCAGCGGAATGCTATCAGGGAACGGTTTCGGCCACACGGTCAGCGCAAATACCACAACGCCCATGAGCGCAGCAGCCCCGAGCACTGCCCACCTCAAGCGGCGACGGCCAACGAGCACGGCGACAAAAATTACGCATACCGCCAGCGCGACGTAGATGACGACAGCAGCTGTGCCGCCAACCACCGGGATCGATCGAAGTGTTTCCACAGTGAGTATGTTTACTCCCTATGGCGCTTGCGTCCTATATCCCGAGGTTCCTTCCGGATCCATCCACAGCATCTTCCCAGCCACACGTCGTTGTCGCGTTGCACGGCACGCTCGGAGAACCTTTTGCGTTCCGCAAACTTGCACGTGAGTTGGAGCGGAAAGGGGTTGGTCTCCTCGCGCCTGCTTTTGGCCGAAGGGGCACATTGCTTCTCGACGACTGCGCCGCCGAAATCGCCCACACCATCACATCGTTGCCCGAAACGGCCAGACGCGTCGACATCGTCGGGCACTCCTACGGCGGGCTCGTCGGCCTTCGGGCGCTGGCCGTGCCGGAGGTTCGCAAGCGCGTCCACACATTGGTCGGTCTCGGTGCGTGTTGGCGCGGCACTGACAGCGGATGGTGGCCCAGGTGGCTGGTGCGCCGGGTGATCGGGGAATCCTTCGTCGGGCTCGAGGAGCACGACACGCAGCCGGTAGTTCCCCCGAACGTTGAGGTCGTCTCGATTGTCTCGGATGCGGACCGGGTGGTGCCGGCGTCGTCGTCAAGCTTGGGGCGCGTGGTGCACCTCCACGGGGTTGCGCACAACAGGCTTCCGGCCCAAACAGGGCCGATCATGCGCGCCCTGGGCTGTTAGTGCTTCAGCGCGTTATCCAGCAAGATCAGCAGATCGCCGATCTGGTAGTTGCCGACCATCATGGTGCGCAGGTCGTCGATAGGCAGCTCGCCCTGGCCTGCGAGCTGCTGGACCAAGCGTGCGATTGCGTTCGCATCCGTCAGATCAAAGCCTGCGACACGTGCGGCGTCGATGAACTGCTGCACACCAAGACCACCCGCGGCCAGTGCAAGGACTGCGACAACCAACTTCGTGCTGTCCTGCTCAAGCACGCGCAACTCCCCGGAATCTGGCGCCTGGAAACGCTCCAACACGCCACCAGCAGCGTTCAGGTTGCCCGCGGCAAACTGGTTCAACTGGCCAGACGTGCCGTTGAACAGGTTCATGTCCACCGGGGTGTTGATGCCGACGACGCGGCCGGAGTCGCTGCGCTGCCAAAACGACAACTTGTCCCAACCCCCAACCGGCGCCGGGGGCTGATTCTGGTACGCGGCAAGCCACAGCGGGTAGGACGTGAACGCAGAGGTGTCGTTCATGTGCTCGTACCAGAAGTAGCGGTACGTGTAGATCATCGGCTTCTTGCCCGTCTGCGCCTGCACCTCAGACAAAAAGCGCTGCGTCCACGCCGCAAGCTGGACCGGGCCGAGGCCCTCGGCGACCTCCAGGTCGAGCACTGGCGGCAACTGCGTTGCCGGGCCCTGATTGATCACGGAGGCGAAGTAGCGCGCCTGGGTCACCGGGTCCTCAGCGGGGCGTGCGTAGTGGTAGGCGCCGACCTTCAGGCCAGCTTCGGCGGCCGCCTTGGCGTCTTCGTCGTAAAACTCGTTCTTCCAGCCCTCCCCCTCGGAGGCCTTGACAAAGGCGAAGTCCTGGCCACCGATCGTGCCCACCGAGCGCCAGTCGATGGCCGCACCGCCCGGACGCTGGTGGCCCGCGACGTCGACGCCAGAGATCAACCCAGGGATCGACTGGGCGTCGGCTTGACCGAGCGGCGTGACGGTTGTAGCAAACAGCAGGGCGGCGACAGCGGCCGCTGCGGAACGGATTCGGCGAGACATCTGCATGCGGGCAACACTAGTGCACCCAAATCACACACATCACACGCGACACGCGCGTTGCCGGTTAGAGCGCGCCAGCTGCCCGCGCCTTTTCCACCACGTCCGGAATCATGTTGATAAACGCCTCCACGTCCTGCGCCGTGTTCGTACGCCCGACCGTCACGCGCAACGCCCCCATCGCCTCACGCTCGCTGTACCCCATCGCCTCAAGCACGTGGCTCATGCGCAGCACGCCACTGGCGCACGCCGAGCCCGCCGACACCGAAATACCCTGCACGTCCAGCAACATGATCAACGCGTCCGCGTTCGCGCCGGGGAACATAAAGTGTGCATGGCCCGGAAGCGCGGGCTCTTGCGTTGCGACGACCACCCCATCAACCCGCCGCCTCACCCCCTCAATGAGCGCATCCCGCAGACGCTCAATCTCGGTGTGTTCTGCGATCGCCTCCTCGAGCGCGACCGCCGTGGCGGCGGCCGATGCGACGTCGACCGTGCCGGAGCGGATCCCGCGCTCCTGACCCCCGCCGAGGATCACGGGTTGCGGCGCGGGCGAGCGCTTCGCCAACAAAATGCCGGTGCCGCGCGGGCCGCCGAACTTATGGGCGCTGGCCGCAAGCGTGGTCGCGCCAAGCGCGTGAAAATCCACCGGCACGTGACCTACGGCCTGCACGGCGTCGACATGCACCGGTGTGCCGGCGGCGGTGGCGCGCTCAATCGCTTCACCCACCGGTTGGATCGCGCCAGTTTCGTTGTTCGCCCACATCATCGTCGCAACCGCCGCCGGCGTATCCAGCGCACTCAAGTCCGTCACGTGCCCGTCGCGACCCACCGGCAGCCACTCCACATCCGCCCCAGTCTGGCCCAGAGACTTGACTACCTCGAGCACGGCGGGGTGCTCGATCGGCGTGGCAACCACCCGATCCAGCTCGGATGCATCAAACAGCCCACGCACCCCAATGTTGTTGGCCTCTGTGCCCGAGCCGGTAAACACCACCTCGACGGGGTCGGCGCCGAGGGCGCCCGCGATGCGCTCGCGGGCGTCGGCAAGCACAGCGTTCGCCTTGCGCCCCGCGGCGTGTTGGCTTCCCGCGTTGAGGGCGCCTGCGTGTTCCACCCACGCGTCGATCGCACTTTGGCGCATCGGAGTTGTAGCAGCGTGATCGAAATAGACCATGCGCCCAAGGTTAGGCGTGCACGCGCGGCCCGCACACATGCGCCACCGCCTGATCCCCAATCCGTGCGATCACCACCGCCATCTGTGCCTTGCCGCGCAGCTTCAGTTTCTTGCGCAACTGGTCCGGGTCCACATCAACGCCGCGCACGAGGATCTCCACGCTGCCAGCACCGTGGGAGGCGAGCACCTTCTTCAGGGCACGCAGCGGCACCGCTTCCAGGAAGGGAAAGCCACTGTAGCCTGCTGGGATCTGCTCGCCTGTCAGATACGCGATGTGCTCGTCGAGCATGTTCAACCCGTGACGCGCAGCCCACCCACGCACCAGGCCCGCGCGCACCACTGCCCCGTCCGGGTCGATGATGTAGCGCTGAGGTGCGGTGACGTCGACGGTGTCGTCGTCAAGATCGGTGACGCGCTCCTCGCCATCTCGCAGGACCACCGCTTCTCGACGAACCCCTCCCGCCAACCCCGGCGTATACAAACACGCCTCTTTGACGCCGCCGTCGACGGACACCACGCTGACCAGCCCATCCCACCCCGAATAGTCGATGCCCGGCGCGCACTTCACTGCCATCTCGCGGCCGGCGTGCGCATCGAGCAAATCCGGCAGCGGTGGAAGCAACTGGGCTGGGTCGGTGATTCGGCGGCCCCCGGCGCGACGCGCTGGATCAGCAACCACCACCCCGTCAGACGTCACCGGCCTGAGCGCATCCGCCTGCGCCAGCCACGCCTCTTGCCCCAAGTTGTGCCGCGCCATGATCAAACGAGGCATGTCTAAGTCGCTGCCCATCCACGCAATGCCGCGCTGACGAAACGCCGGCGCCTCCGAGCCGACAGAACACGTCACGTCGTGCACCATCTGCGCTCCCGCCTCGGCAATGCGCGCGGCACGTACCCCCGCTACGCGTGCTGGGGTGGCCTGCTGCGCGGCGTCGGCATCGGTAAGCCAAAGGGCAGGAAACTTGCCGGCTGCGGCGCGCCGGGCGGCGATAAGCGCGCTGACGGCTCGGGCGTAGTCGCCAAAGTGTTGGTCCAACACCGCACGGTCGGCGAACACACTCGACTTAGTCAGGGCGATCTCGGGCTCGACTGCGGAGATCGCGTCAGCGTTCGCTGCGAGGAACCGTGCCTCTGCGACGCTAAATGTCATAGCGTTTTCCAATCCGGTCTACTGGTCGGAACGTGAAGAACTCTTCGTATCGCGCATCGTCGACCGGGTCACCGATCACGGGAGCGAGGCTTGCTCCTTCCGCGGCGTGCAGGACGTCGTCGACAGTGTCAAAGCGTCGCAGCTCGCTTAACTGCGCCCACGTGGAGGGGGCGAGGCGAACGAGGCCGTGGCGCCAGCCGTCGAGAAGCAATTTCGGCGGGAACCAGTTCGCATCATCTGCCTCGTCCGTATTCGAGTCAGGCTCTTGGCCCTCCGGGTTGGCAGCAACGAACGTAAACGTGTCAAACCAATTGCCGCTTTCGGACACCCCCACCCAGCGCGCCACCGGCTTGAGCAGGTCCGCGCACACGTTGAGGTTGCTCTCCTGCAACACGTCAGTCAGGGAAAGCTCGTGAGATTCGAGCCGGAGGCGGTGGTTGTGGAAGGGGCGGGCGTCGTCGAGAAGCGTGCCGTCATCGTCAACCGCAAGCAGCGTGCCAGTCTCCTCGAACAGCTCGCGCACCGCCGCGAACAACACCGCGTGAGCCTTGTATTTGGTCACCCCGAGCTGGCGAGCAAGCGAAATCGCGGAACGCCCAAGCCACAACTCGCCATCGTCCCAGGCACGCGGCGGGAAATCACGCGAATCCACCCCGCCGCCCGGAAACACTGTTAGCCCCGGGTAGTTCGGCATGGACAGGACACGCTCCTGCACCCACACCTCAATCCCCTCGGCGCTATTACGTAGCAGAATTACCGTCGCAGATAAACGCGCACCGAAAAACCCGCTCTTCTCGCTCGGGTCAATCGAATCGGCCTCGTCGTGCGACAACACGGCCTCGTTGCGCTTCTTCTCCGTCGGCATTGCTCCCACCCCGGCGGTCTACGCCCGGTGTGCACCCCTACGGGCTGAACGGGCGCGGCGTGCGAAGAAACGCCCGTCATCGCGCGTCACTTCGATCGGCTGGTGGTAGGCGCGCGAGACGTTCTCGGACGTCAGCACGTCATCGATGAGGCCTTGGGCGACAATCTCGCCTTCGTCCAGCAGCATCGCGTGGGTAAACCCGTCCGGGATCTCCTCGAGGTGGTGGGTGATCATGACGATCGCCGGCGCATCGGGGTCCATTGCCAGATCCCCCAGGTAGGCCAGGAGGTCCTCACGGCCGCCGAGGTCCATGCCGGCGGCGGGCTCGTCGAGAATGAGCAGCTCCGGGTTGGTCATCACGGCACGCGCAACGAGCACGCGCTTCTTCTCGCCGTCAGACAGGGTGCCCCAGCGACGGTCGATCAGGTGCATCGCGCCGACTTGCTCAAGTACTTCGAGGGCTTGGTCGTAATCCATCTCGTCGTAGTCCTCGCGCCAACGCCCCAAAATGGCGTAACCAGCGGAGACTACGAGGTCGCCGACCTTCTCGTCCTCCGGCACACGGTTCGCCACCGCGGAGGACGTCACACCGATTGCGGCACGCAAGTCGCGCATATCGGTGGCGCCGACGCGCTCGCCGAGAATAAACACATGCCCCGTCGACGGGAATTCCTGCGCCGACGCCATCCGGATCAAGGTGGTTTTGCCGGCGCCGTTCGGCCCGATGACCACCCATCGTTCATCGAGCTCGACCTGCCAATCGACAGGGCCGACGAGCGTGTGTCCGCCGCGAATGAAGGACACGTCGCGCATGTCGATGAGCAGGTCCGGATCTGTCACCAATTCCTCTGTCTGATTCACGTCCCCCATCTTGGCCTATTTCGGCCCGCGTGTGTGGTTGCCCCGCGCTACCCTGGCGGGTGAATCAATGGTCGCTCGGAAGGTTTTGATGATGGTTGCTCGCTTCGGCATCGACGACGTCCGCCCCCAGGTCTCTGGGCGCACGTTGCCGTCGAAGGCGGTTGTTGGTGCGGTCGTGCCGGTTTCCGCGTTGGTGTGGCGCGAGGGCCACGATGCGATTGCTGCGACGCTGGTACTTGTCGCGCCGTCGGGTGCGCAGTACGAGGTGCCGATGCACGCCGAGTTTTATCGGCCGGATTATTGCCATGCGGTGTTTGTGCCGGACGAGCAAGGTCTGTGGCGCTATCGGGTGGATGCGTGGAGCGACGTCATGGCCACGTGGCGCAACGCGGTGGAAAAGAAGCTCGCCGCCGGCCAGTCGGAGGCGGAGTTGGCCAACGATATCGCGCATGGCGTGGAATTGTTCGACGCCGCGATTGCTCAGCATTCCTCCCCGGTGCTTGCCTCCGCGCGCGCATCGCTTATCGACGACACCCTGCCCCTTTCCCAACGCATCACCCCCGGGTGTTCCCAGGAGGTGCAAGACGTGCTCGCCGAACACCCCCTGCGTGAATTGGTCACCCGCGGGCCCGTCGCCGATATCCTTGTGGAGCGTCGCGAGGCACTCGTGAACTCCTGGTACGAACTGTTTCCGCGCTCCACCGGCGGTGTGGATAAAAAGGGCAACCCGATCCACGGCACCTGGGCCACCACCGCGGCGCAATTGGACCGAGTGGCGGCGATGGGATTCGACACCGTCTATTTCCCGCCCATCCACCCGATTGGCGAGGTCAACCGCAAAGGCCGCAACAACACCCTCACCCCCGAAGACGGCGACGTCGGCTCCCCGTGGGCCATCGGGTCTAAATACGGCGGCCACGACGCCTTCGACCCAAACCTGGGCGGCGAGGACGAATTTTTGGACATGATGGACCACGCCAACGAGTTGGGTCTGGAGATCGCCCTCGACTTCGCCCTGCAGGCTGCGCCCGATCACCCGTGGGCGAAAGAGCACCCGGAGTTTTTCACCGTGCTCGCCGACGGCACCATCGCGTACGCCGAAAACCCGCCAAAGAAATACCAGGACATCTACCCGCTGAACTTCGACAACGCGCCCGAGGCGCTCTACGCCGAGATCTACCGGGTGCTCATGTACTGGGTCAACCTCGGCGTGACCACCTTCCGTGTAGACAATCCCCACACGAAGCCGGTGAACTTCTGGCACTGGCTCATTTCCAAGGTCCACGAAACCGACCCGGACGTCATCTTCCTCGCCGAGGCGTTTACCCGCCCGCCGCGCATGTACGGGCTGTCCAAGGCTGGGTTTAGCCAGTCGTACACCCACTTCACCTGGAAGGTGACCAAGACGGAACTGACCGATTTTGCCCAACTGCTTGTCGACGTCGCCGACGTCTCCCGCCCCAACCTCTTCGTCAACACCCCCGACATCCTGCACGCCACCCTGCAGACCGGTGGCCCGGCAGCGTTTGCGCTGCGCGCCACACTCGCCGCCACCATGAGCCCGTTGTGGGGTGTGTACTCCGGCTACGAACTCTACGAAAACCGCCCCGTCGCCGCCGGCAGCGAGGAATACCACGACAGCGAAAAATACCAACTACGCCACCGCGACTTTGACGCCGCGCTCAAACAAGGCAAATCCCTCGAGCCGTACCTGACGCTGCTCAATCAGATCCGCCGCGACAACCCTGCCCTGCAGCAACTCCGTCAGATCCGCTTCCACCACATCGACAACGACAATCTGATTGCCTACTCAAAGGTCGATGCGATCACGGGCAACGCGGTGTTAGTCGTCGTCAATCTCGACCCAACCGGCACCCAAGAAGGCATGCTGCACATCGACGCCGACGCCATCGGACTCGACCACGGCACCTTTGACGTCCACGACCAGATCACCAACGAGCGATACACCTGGACAACCGCCGAAACCGGCAACTACGTCAAACTCACACCCGAGAAAAACGTCGCACACATTCTGCGTTTGCCCGAGGTTGCGCAGGATCGTCGAGAAGCACTCGCGTACCGTCAGATCTCAGACCACGACTACCGCCCCTAAGGACCACCATGAACACCAACCTGCTCATCCCGGACGGGGACCGCCAACGCCTCCTCGCCTGCACCCACAACGCACCCCACGACATCTACGGCTGGCACCCCCACGGCGACGGATCCATCATCCGCACCCGCTTCATCGGTGCCGAACGCGTCGAACTGCTCATCCACAACGCGTCCCAACCCATGCAGCCGCTTGGCGACGACATCTGGGCCACCACCCTCGACGACACCCACACCCCCGACTACCGCTACCGCATCACCTACCCCGGTGCAGCCCCCATCATCGTCGCCGACGCCTACAACTTCCTACCCACCCTCGGCTCCCTCGACATCCACCTCATCAACGAAGGCCGCCACGAACGTCTCTGGGACGTCCTCGGCGCGAACGTCCGCACCTACGAAACCACCCTCGGCGTCGTCACCGGCACCTCATTTGCCGTCTGGGCACCCAACGCCACCGGCGTAGCCGTCATCGGTGACTTCTGCTCCTGGAACCCCAGCCAGTACCCCATGCGCAGCCTCGGCGTCTCCGGCGTCTGGGAAATCTTCATCCCCGGCATCGGCGACGGCGACGCTTACAAATTCGCCATCCACACCGCCGACGGCACACGCATCGACAAAGCCGACCCGCTGGCTAAACGCACGTTGACACCACCCGAGACGGTGTCAGTCGTCGCAAAGCAAAGCGAATTCGAATGGAGCGACCACGACTGGATCACCGCCCGTGCCGGACGCGACGCCACCAACTCCGCCATGAGCATCTACGAATGCCACATCGGCTCCTGGAAACAAGGCTCCACCTACGCCACGCTTACCGACGAACTCGTGCCCTACCTCGTCGACAACGGCTACACCCACGTCGAATTCCTCCCCGTCGCCGAACACCCCTTCGGCGGCTCCTGGGGATACCAAGTCACCGGCTACTACGCCCCCACCGCACGCTGGGGAAGCCCCGACGACTTCCGCCGCCTCGTCGACACACTCCACGCCAACGGCATCGGCGTCATCGTCGACTGGGTCCCCGCCCACTTCCCCAAAGACGACTTCGCCCTCGCACGCTTCGACGGCACACCCCTCTACGAACACCCCGACTGGCGACGCGGCGAACAACGCGACTGGGGCACCTACGTGTTCAACTTCGGCCGCCGCGAAGTCCGCAACTTCCTCGTCGCCAACGCCCTGTACTGGTTCGAAGAATTCCACCTCGACGGCATCCGCGTCGACGCCGTCGCCTCCATGCTCTACCTCGACTACTCCCGCGAACCCGGCGAATGGCTCCCCAACCAACACGGCGGCCGCGAACACTGGGAAGCCGTCCAATTCCTCCAAGAAATGAACGCCACCGTCCACCGCGAACACCCCGGCGTGCTCACCATCGCCGAAGAATCCACCGCATGGCCAGGCGTGACCGCCCAAACCGACGCCGACGGCCTCGGATTCTCCATGAAGTGGAACATGGGTTGGATGAACGACACCCTCGAATACTTCTCACTCGACCCCGTCCACCGCTCCCACCACCACAACGAAATCACCTTCTCGCTCGTCTACGCCTTCTCCGAACGCTACGTCCTACCGTTCAGCCACGACGAAGTCGTCCACGGCAAAGGCTCCCTGTGGCAGCGCATGCCTGGCGACGACTGGAACAAAGCCGCGGGCTTACGCGCCCTTTACGGCTACATGTACTCCCACCCCGGCAAACCACTCATGTTCATGGGCTGCGAATGGGGCCAAACCACCGAATGGGACGAAGCCCACTCCATCAACTGGGACGACCTGCACCGCGACTACCACGCCGGCATCAAACGCCTCGTACGCGACCTCAACCTGGTCTACCGCGACACCCCCGCCCTGTACTCCCAAGACAACACCCCCATGGGCTTCCAGTGGATCAAGGGCGACGACGCCTCAAACAACGTCCTCGCCTACATCCGCTGGGGCGTCGACGCCACCCCAGTCCTCGCCGTGATCAACCTCTCGGGAGTCTCCCTGCCCAACTACCGCCTCGGCCTGCCCGAAGCAGGCGCATGGGACATGCTGATCAACACCGACGAATCAGTCTACGGTGGCGCGGGCAACGAACTGCCGCGCACCGTGCACACCGAACCCACCGAGTGGGACCGGTTCGACCAGTCCATTGAGCTGCACTTACCTGCAATGAGCGTGCAGTACTACGTCCTCCGGCGCTAAGAGCCAAAGAGTTGGTCCATTGCCCCGCGGTTGGTGTTTTTCACCAGGTAGCCGCGGGGTGAGATCCATACTGGCGCACCCCGCACCATGACGATCCGGCCCCGTTTCTTACGCCACGGGTCATCATCATTGACCCGGTTGTGATACCTGCATAGCGGCGCAAGGTTGCCAATATTGGTCTCCCCGCCATGCCGCCACGCCTCCACGTGGTGAAGCTCGCAGTTGTCTGCTCCGTGACGACACCCAGGAAACGCACACACCGGGGAGACCAGCTTGGCCAAATCGCGCTGCTTCTGATTCGCCAAACGCTGCGTGCGGTACAGATTCACCGCACCGGCCTGCGGGTGAAAGGCCGCCACCTCAAGCGCATCACCGAACTGGGCGGCGAGAAACTCCGCACCGGTCATGGTGGTGCCATCGGTCATGGCCAAGAGCACATCATCACCATTGCCATCCAAGATGCGCAGATAATCCGGCAACGGTACTAACACCGTCGGACGCGGCGCTGCAGTAGCCACCTTGCCCTCGCCGAAGAAGATGCCAATCAGGTTCTCGGCAATCTGGGGTGCAGCCGGACGCTCCTGATCAATCCCTAACCGCCCGGCGTGTTCCATATCGGAGATCTCCCGCTCGTCATAGGTTAAGTGCAGGGTGCGTTTGCCGTTTCGCGACGGGCCAAATTTCGCCGCATCCACCGCCGGTGTCTTATCCGCCGGCACCAACGTACGGGCTGCAGCCTCAATCGCCCGGTAGCCACCTTCGACCTCAAGCAAGGCCAGGCGCAGCGCCCACCGCTGGGAGGCATCCTTGACCGGTGCGATGCGGCGCTCGATCAGTGCGAGCTCGTCCAGCGAGAACGCCCGAGCTCGCGTAGCGGCCACCGCCTGTTTGCGCGTGAACTTGGTGCGCCCGAAATACACATCGCGCAGCCGCGCCCAGGCACGAGCACGATCCGGAGCGAAGCCCGAGACGAGTGCAACATCAAGGTCGAAGTCAGCCAGCGTCTCTAACGCTG
>NZ_KV826421.1:0-29312 GCF_001835905.1 Corynebacterium sp. HMSC034E11 | reverse complement strand
CTGTGAAATTTGCGAATTCGCCCCTGTGGATAACTCTAAAACAGCGAGCTAGCGAGCCTAGTGCGCGCCGAAATCACGCGCGGGTCGTCGGGAGCAAGCAACGTCAACAGTTCGAGCAGACGCTCCTTCGCACGCGGCTCCGTCTTCACCATGCCGAGCAACAGATCAAAGGCGCCTTCCGGATCTCCACCGACAAACTGCGCATCCGCGGCGAGCAGCTGCTGCTCCACCTCATCCACCGCGTCGCCGTCGCCGTCCTGTTCGTTGAGACGCTTCAACACAGCGACGGTATTTTTGGCTTGTTTGACATCGGAGTTGGTGGGGTCGTCGGCAAGGATGGCGTCGTAAAGCGCAGTTGCGCGATCGAAGTCGCCGGCATTGAGGGCGGCGGTGGCGTCGTCGAGACGCGGATCCTGCGCAGGCTCCTCGCCACCAAGCCCCTGGAGTTGGCCGCCAAGCTGGGCAACGATCTGGCCGATCCACTGCTCCAACTGGTCGGCCGGCTGATTGCCCTCAAAGTTGGCCACTGGGCGTCCTGCGGCAAGCGCGACCACGGTGGGCAACACGCGCACGCCGAGCATCTGTGCCACCTGCGGGGTGGCATCCGCGTCGATGTAGGCGACCATAAACTGCTGCTGCCCCGCCGCGAGCCGCTCGAACGTGGCCTTGAGCGCGACAGAATCTTCAGAACGGTCCGTGCCCACCATGAGGATCACAGGGATCTGCTTGGACCGCTCAAACGCAACCGCCTCAACGTTGGTGGCGTTGACGGTGACAAACGGCTGAAAGTCGCCAGGCTCAGGCTGCTGCGCCAGCGCGCCTAAGTCAATAGCGCCGCCGGTGAACTGCGGGTTGGTCATGCTAATCCTCCAGGTGCTTGTTCAGCGACTCGATCTTCTGGTGCAACATGTCCGTGTAGCCGGGCCGAATATCAGCCTTGACCACGAGCGACACGCGTGGAGAAACCTCCTCCACCGCCTGGGTGGCACGCTTAATCACGTCCATGACCTCGTCCCACTCGCCCTCGATGGTGGTGAACATGGCGGTGGTCTCGTGCGCCAGCCCGGACTCCCGGACGACCTTCACGGCGCGTGCCACGATGTCGGACATTTCGGCGTTGGAATTTTCCGTCAAGGTCGGTGCGACCGAAAACGCTGCAATCATGCGGCCCAGTCTAACGCCCGCTTATCGACGACCCCAGCAATGCTTATGCCAATGCCTCCGATCATCGACTCCCCTGCCGGAATCCCGCGGCCATGCCACCACATGCGACACACCGGGAGGAATGTTCTGGTTGCACCCTGGACAAATGTAGAACTTCGTTGCGGCTGCCGAGCCGATCTGGCGGACCTTGAATATCTCGCCATTCGTCCACTTCGGCCCCTCCATCTCCTGGGTGCCGATAAAGGTCGACCCGTCCCGCGGCAGGACGTAGCGCGGCGACTGGTACTGGCGGCGATTCTTGCGTGGCATTTAGAACAATCGCAGTTCGTTCGATTCGATGCCGCGCAGTTCGTCGTAGTCGAGGGTCACGCAATCGAATCCGCGGTCGCTGGCAAGCGTGCGCGCCTGCGGCTTGATCTCCTGGGCGGCGAACACGCCACGCACAGGCCGCAGCAACTCGTCGCGGTTGAGCAACTCGACGTAACGGGAGAGCTGCTCGACGCCGTCGATGCCACCGCGACGTTTCACCTCCACCGCAACCGTTCCGCCACGCGGGTCACGGGCCAAAATATCGACCGGGCCGATCGCAGTTGGATACTCGCGGCGGACAAGTTCGTAGCCCTCGCCGAGCGTCGAAATATGCTCAGCCAACAACTCCTGCAGGTGTGCCTCGACGCCATCCTTGACCAGGCCGGGATCGACGCCGAGGTCACGTGATTCGTCGAGAAGCACCTCTGCGATGGTGATACGCAGTTGCTCGCCCTTCGAATTCTCGACGATCCACAGCTCTTCGCCCGTATCCTCGCCATCCATATCAACAACGTTTTCCACCCGCAGCGTGCACGGCGGCATCATCCAATTCAACGGCTTATACGCGCGGTCATCGGCGTGGACGGACACAGAGCCGTCCGCTTTCACCAGGATGAGACGCAGCGCTTCAGGCAGGTGGGCATCGAGGCGACCCACATAATCAACAGAACAACGGGCGATGACTAGACGCATGCGCCCAAGGGTACCGTTGCGACGAACGCCGCTAACGCTCGGTCTCTCGCTGGGCGCGCTCCTCAAGTGCGCGCATATCGGTGCGCTCGGCGCGTACGTCCGGGGCCGATTCAATCCACGAGATAAAACCCATCTGCGTGCGACGATCAGCAGCAAATTCGATACCGCCATCGGGCGAATCGACCTGCAGAATCTTCGCAATATCGGGCATAAACTGGCGCTCATCTGCCGTCACGTCCCGCAAGCCTGTGAATTGCAGCAGGCGTCGGTCCGCGACCATATCGTGCGTAAACGACAAAGAGCGCAGCTTGTAAAACAGCATGCGCTCCCCGTCGTACCTCAAGACACCATGGCGCCAGCCATGGATGCCTTCAGCCGGCATCTGGCGGATCATTGCACGGGAACCGCTACCGCGGACCATGCTGAACCGCCAAATGGCAGACGCCGCAAACGTGGCCACCACAAGCACAGCCACGGCAACGACGAACACCATTGTTTCAACCTCCAGACAGCGGGTAATGCGCAATATCTTAACGCCCTTTGTGTCTTTTATGCGCACGCTGCGCGAGTGGGGGCATAGAAAAACGCCCCCATCCGAATGTGTATCCGGATGGGGGCGCTGGTCAGGCCGGCGTTACGCCTTCCTCGGCGCAGCGACTAGTGCGCGTTGCGACGAACGGCCGCCAGCTCCGCCTCCGAGCGAGCCTGTACGACCCTGTCCTCGTTGTCGAGGTTGGACTCTGCGACGGCGGAGTCAACCTCGTCGGCGAAGATGGCGTAGTCCGCGAGGACTGTCACCTTGTCGCCGACAACGGAGAGGAATCCACCCTGTACGGCCGCGACGATACGCTCGCCGTCGATCGGGCGGATGGTTACCACACCGTTGTCCTTGAGCTGCCCCAAGAGCGGCTCGTGCCCAGGAAGGATACCGATCTCACCCTCCGTAGTCTGAGCGGTGACGATGCTTGCCGGACCTTTCCAGAGCAGGCGGTCAACCGAGACCAGTTGAGCGGTAAGTTCAGCCATGGTTCCTCCTACGCCTGCAGCTTCTTGTATGCAGCCTCGACGTCGTCCAAGCCACCCAGGCCGTTGAATGCCTGCTCTGGGTAGTGGTCGAACTCGCCCTCGCAGAGCTTGTCGAATGCGTCGATCGTCTCTTCGAGCGGGACGTAGGAACCCTCGTCGCCAGTGAACTTCTTTGCGACGAAGAAGTTCTGGCCCAGGAAGCGCTGGATCTTACGTGCGCGCTGCACGGTGATCTTGTCTTCCTCAGAGAGCTCGTCCATACCGAGGATGGCGATAATGTCCTGCAGTTCCTTGTTCTTCTGCAGAATGCCGATCACCTTCTGAGCGACGTTGTAGTGACGCTCGCCAACGATGCCCGGCTCAAGGATGCGCGACGTGGAGGTCAGCGGATCCACTGCCGGGTAGATGCCCTTCGACGCGATCGAACGGGAAAGCTCGGTGGTCGCATCGAGGTGGGCGAAGGTGGTTGCCGGAGCCGGGTCGGTGTAGTCGTCAGCCGGCACGTAAACAGCCTGCAGCGACGTAATCGAACGGCCCTTGGTCGAGGTAATGCGCTCCTGGAGCACACCCATCTCGTCGGCAAGAGTCGGCTGGTAACCCACGGCGGAAGGCATACGGCCCAGAAGGGTCGATACCTCGGAACCTGCCTGGGTGAAGCGGAAGATGTTGTCGATGAACAACAGCACGTCCTGGTTCTGGACATCGCGGAAGTACTCCGCCATGGTCAGACCGGACAGGGCCACGCGCATACGGACCCCTGGCGGCTCATCCATCTGGCCGAAGACAAGCGCGGTATCCGGAAGCACGCCCATGTCCTCCATCTCGAGGAACAGGTCGGTGCCCTCACGGGTGCGCTCGCCGACGCCGGCGAAGACCGAGGTACCGGAGAACTCGCGTGCAATACGCGTAATCATCTCCTGGATCAGAACGGTCTTACCAACACCTGCACCACCGAACAGGCCGATCTTGCCACCCTTAACGTACGGGGTGAGCAGGTCGATGACCTTAATACCGGTTTCGAGGATCTCGGTCTTACCTTCGAGGTCCTTGAAGGCCGGCGGTTCGCGGTGGATGCCCCAGCGCTCACCGGTCTGACCGACCGAGGGGTCGTCCAGGCACTGGCCGAGTGCGTTGAACACGTGGCCCTTGACCTGGTCGCCGACCGGGACAGAAATCGGGTTGCCGGAGTCCGACACCTTGGCGCCACGGACGAGGCCGTCCGTCGGGGCCATGGCGATCGTGCGGACGAGGTTGTCACCCAGGAACTGGGCGACCTCGAGCACGATGGTGCGGGACATCTCGCCGAGGTCAATGTCGACCTCGAGAGCGTTGTACAGAGCGGGCAGCTCGCCACGCGGGAACTCCACGTCGACGACTGCACCAATGACGCGCACGACACGGCCGTTCTCAGAACCGCGCGGGTTCTGAGTATTCTCGACCCGATCTGCGGTCTGGGTGTCGGCCTCAGGAAGCGCCGCACCCGCCAGATCGTCGTTGCGCTCATCAAAAGAGTGAGCAGTAGTCATGATTTAGTCACTTTCTCCACTACCGGACAGCGCACCAGCGCCGCCGATAATCTCGGTGATTTCCTGGGTGATCTTCGCCTGACGGACCTGGTTTGCCTCGCGAGACAAATCGTTGGCCAGTTCGGTGGCGTTATCGGTCGCATTCTTCATTGCCGTGCGGCGCGATGCCGACTCGGCGGCCGCTGCTTCCAGGAAGATCGAGTAGAGCAACCTGGAAACGTAGACCGGCAGCAGCTCATCCATGAGCGTGTCCGGGTCCGGCTCGAAGTTCATGTCCGGGCTGACTTCACCAGAGTTGGTCAGCATGTCTTCCTGTTCGTACTTGAACTCTTCCAGGACCGGCTCGATCGGCAGAAGCTGATCGACGCGTGCCTCCTGGGAAAGCATGGATACGAACTCGGTGTAGACAACGTGGACAACATCGAACCCGCGGACAGACTCGCCCGTTTCGCCGTTCTGGCGAAGCGGGACGGTGGCTTCGGAGCCAGCCATGTAGCCGTCGATGATCTGGTGGCGCACGTCGTGCGTGTCCTCCCAAGACGGCTGCTGCGAGAATCCGGTCCATGATCCCGCGACATCCATGTCACGGAACTTGAAGTGCGTCACGCCCTTGTTACCGGTGACGTAACGAACCACCTCGTAACCTGCGTCGGTCAGCATGCGCTCAAGCTGCGCAGCCTTCTTCAGCACGTTGTGGTTGTAGCCGCCGGCCATACCGCGGTCAGAGGTGACCACGAGGATTGCCGCGACCCGGCCGTTCTCACGCTCGTGGAGCATGGGGTGGGCCAGGGAGCTCGCGGACGCGAGGCGTTCCATGACGTCTTTGAGCTCGTCGGCGTACGGCTTAGCCGCCTCGACGCGCTGCTGGGCCTTGGTGATCTGCGCGGTGGCGATCAGTTCCTGGGCCTTTGTAATTTTCTTCGTGGAGTTGACGGACCTGATGCGGTCACGCAATTCGCGAAGCGTTGCCATGGTGTTTCCTCCCTTCCTTTATGTAGTAGTCCTAGAACCGACTGGCACTAGGAGCGGCTGACGTTGAGCTGGTTCTTCGCAACCTGGCGGGAGTCAAGCGGCTCCTGCTCAGCCTCGCGGACAATGCGCTCGCCGGAGGTTGCCTGGAAGTTACGTGCCAGGTCCTCGTTGACGCGGCGGATTGCGGCCTGCGAGTCGTCGTCAAGCTGCTTGCCGCCAGCGATCTGGTCGTAGACCTGCGGTGCATTGGCCTTGATAGCCTCGTGCAGCTCGGTCTCGTAGCGGCGGACGTCCTCAACGGGAACGACGTCGAAGACGCCTTCGTTGGCAGCCCAGATCGAGATGATCTGGAATTCCACCGGCTGCGGCGCGTGCTCGGACTGCTTCAGCAGCTCGACCAGGCGCTGGCCGCGCTCGAGCTGCTTCTTGGAAGCGGCGTCGAGGTCGGAAGCGAACGCTGCGAAGGCCTCAAGGTCACGGTATGCCGCGAGGTCCAGACGCAGGTTACCGGCGACCTTCTTCATACCCTTGGTCTGTGCGGCGCCACCGACACGGGACACGGAGATACCCACGTCAATAGCCGGGCGCACGCCCTGGTTGAAGAGATCGGACTGGAGGAAGACCTGGCCGTCGGTAATCGAGATGACGTTGGTCGGAATGAAGGCACCGACGTCGTTCGCCTTGGTCTCGATGATCGGCAGTGCGGTCAGGGAGCCTGCGCCGAGCTCGTCGTTTAGCTTTGCGGCACGCTCCAGCAGGCGGGAGTGCAGGTAGAACACATCGCCCGGGTATGCCTCGCGGCCCGGCGGGCGGCGAAGCAGCAGCGAAATGGCACGGTATGCCTCTGCCTGCTTGGTCAGGTCATCGTAGATCACCAGGACGTGCTTGCCCTGGTACATCCAGTGCTGGCCCAGTGCTGCACCGGAGAACGGTGCGAGCCACTTAAAGCCTGCGGAGTCGGATGCCGGAGCAGCCACGATCGTGGTGTACTCCAGCGCACCGGCCTCCTCCAGCGTCTGGCGAACGCCAGCGATGGTGGAGCCCTTCTGGCCGACGGCGACGTAGATGCAGCGCACCTGCTTCGACGGGTCGCCGGTCTCCCAGAACTCCTTCTGGTTCAAAATGGTGTCGATGCAGACCGCGGTCTTACCGGTCTTGCGGTCACCAATGACGAGCTGGCGCTGGCCGCGGCCGATCGGGGTCATGGCGTCAATCGCCTTCATGCCCGTCTGCAGCGGCTCTTCGACCGGCTGGCGGTCGAGAACGCCTGCGGCCTGGAGTTCCAGTGCACGCTCTTCGTCGGATTCGATTGGGCCAAGGCCGTCAATCGGCTGACCCAGGGGGTTAATCACGCGGCCGAGGAAGTTCTCGCCGACCGGGATGGAGAGGACCTCGCCGGTCCGCTTGACTTCGTCGCCCTCGGAAAGGGTCTCGAAGTTACCCAGCACCACGACACCGATGGAATCGGTCTCAAGGTTCTGGGCGACGCCGATGACGCCGTTGGGGAACTCGAGCAGCTCGTTCGTCATGCAGCCCGGCAGCCCAGAAACCTGGGCAATACCGTCTGCGGCCGAAGTCACCACGCCGACCTCCTCACGGGAGGCCTCCGCAGAGTAGCTCGAGGTGTAGTTCGCTATCGCGCTACGGATCTCATCGGAGGAGATCGTCAGCTCCGCCATGTTCTTCCTGCTCTCGGTAGTTTTATCCAGCATATTGTTAATTATTTAGCCGCCTGGGCTGCCATATCGGTACGGAGACGCTCGATCTTGCCGCGCGTCGAACCGTCGATGACTTCATCGCCCACGCGAACCACCATTCCGCCGAGGAGGCTGGGGTCAACCTCAGAGTGGATGGCGATCTCGCGGCCGTAAATCTGCTCCAGCTTGCGGGCCAGTGCGTCACGCTGAGTGTCGTTCAACGCCTCAGCGGTCTTCACACGTGCAACCGACTTGCCGCGCATCTCCGCAACGTTTTCTGCCAGTTCGGCGAGATCGTCGACGGGGTTGTGGTGCGGCCGGCCGATGACCTGCAAGGCCAGGGCCTCGGTGAACATTGTCACCTTGCCGTAAATCACGCTAGCTAGCAGTCCGCGCTTCTGCGCAGCGGTTGCGGTGCGGTCGGACAGGAGCTGCGTGAGCTCCTTTTCGTCCTCGAGGAGGACGGACAGTTGGTAGAGCTCGTTTTCGACCTGCTCCAACTGGCCCTGTTCCTGTGCACCCTTCTGCAGTGCGATGCGACCCAGGTTGATCAGACCTGCGCGGAACTCGCGCGGAGTCGACCACTCCTGCTCCGCTGCTGCGGTGAGGATGTTCAGGGTGGGTTCCGCCACCTTGCCACCGAAAACGTCCTTCACCATGCCGGCGCGCTGGCCGGGTTCAAGGGACGTATCGGCGATAGCCACGCGCAGGGCACGCTCGGTGTCGAGCTGGTCCACGATGAGGAACAGTTCGGTGCCGATCTGTGCTGCGGTGGCGACTGCGTTGTCGGCGCTGCCGATCAGCGATTCAAGCTGACCGGTGACGTGCGACTGTGCTTCGCGACTAGCTGCCTTCATCTCGCCTACTTTCTCGTCGAGACGTGATCGAGCTCGGAGAGGAACTCATCGATCGTGTTCGAGCGACGGGTCGTGTCCGACAGCTCGGTGCCCAGCAGACGCTCTGCCAGCGAGATGGAGTTCTGGCCCATCTCGTTGCGCAGTTCTGCGACAACCTGGTCGCGAGCTGCTTGCAGTTGCTTTTCGCCAGCCTCGATGATGCGGCGGGCTTCCTCCTCGGCACGGGCACGGGACTCTGCCTCGATTTCCTTGCCGCGGGCACGCGCTGCCTCACGGATCTCGGCGGCCTCATGGCGCGCCTCCGCAAGCTCAGCGTTGTTCTTCTCCAGGGCAGCCTTGGCTTCCTTTTGGGCGACTTCAGCACGCTCGATGCCGCCCTTGATTCGGTCTTCGCGCTCTGCCAGCACTTCCTGGAACTTCGGAATAACGTACTTCCAGAAAAGCAGGCCGATGATGATGAAAACGACAAGAGACCAAACCACGTCGTACGCGGCCGGGAAGAGAATGGATGGTTCATTCTCGAGCGGCAGCTTCTCGGAGCCTTCTGCGGCTGCGAGGAATGCAGTGACGTTAGTCATTGGTTGCTCCTGATCTAAAAATGGACGGGGTTATTCGTTCTTGTTTTTAGAACAGGAAGCCGGCAACGAGGCCGATCAGGGCAAGTGCCTCAACGAAGGCGATACCCAGGAACATGGTGGTACGGAGCTGGCCAGCCATCTCCGGCTGACGTGCCATGCCCTCGACGGTCTTGCCGACGAGGATGCCGATGCCGAGGCCCGGGCCGATGGTTGCAAGGCCGTAGCCGATGGTGCCGAGACCCTCGTAGCGGTTCACGGTCTCCGCTGCCTGAGCAAGAATGATGTCGTTCATGTGAAAGTCGTTCCCTTTCTAGGTGCCTCCCCGCAGGCCGCGGGAAAGCGTGTGACAGATGTTGGGGGTTATTCAGTTGGCCGTGTGTGGTCGCGCTTTGTTAGTGCGCATCCGCGTGCAGCGACAGCTCGATGTACACCGCAGTCAGCAGGGCGAAGATGTACGCCTGCAGGAAGATGATGATCAACTCGTATGCGGTGAACAGCAGCGCTGCAATCAGGGTCAGGCCACTCACTGTCGTCCATGCGTTCAACTGCCAGAAGAAGAAGTTCGTGGCGGAGTACAGCAGGACAAGAATGATGTGGCCAGCCAGGAAGTTCGCCATAAGACGAAGTGCCAGGGTGACCGGACGCAGAATGAACGTCGAGAAGAACTCGATCGGCACCACCAGAAGGTGGAGCACCGGCGGAAGGCCGGGGATCACGGTCGAGTGCTTGAAGTACGCCACGCCGTAACGCTTGACGCCGGCGTAAATCATTGCAATGTAGGCCGCAACTGCCAGCACGACCGGCATGCCGATACGCGCGTTAGGCGAAATGTTGAGGCCCGGGATGATCGTCGCCGCGTTCATGAACAAAATCGAGAAGAAGATGGTGCACAGCAGCGGCAGGAACCGCTTGCCGTCCTTCTTGCCCAGAGTGTCTTCCGCAATGTGAATGCGGACGAAGTCGACGCCGATCTCGGCGAAATTCTGCAGGCCCTTCGGAACTAGCTTCGGGTTCCTAAAGGCGATAACAAAGAGGAGCACCAGGATCGCCGCAATCAAGAGGCGGACGAGCATGATGCGGTCCAGTGCGAACCACCCATTGGCAAATTCCTCACCAATGATATGGCCGTACGTTTGCCCCGGGAAAAATTCTGGACCAAGCGCAGGTGCGTGAAACTCACCCTTCATGGCCAAAGTTGTAACGCTCAGCGTTCTCTCCCGTTCTCGGGCCGCTCCCCGGTTCCCCGGAGGGCGGTGCGATGGACGTCTTCATCAGGCTGCCTCCGCGGCGGACTCCGTCGCACATCTGCTTCCGCGGGGCAGGGGATGTCGTTCCCCGGCCGGTTTCGCCTGCACATCAGGGGTAACGCCAGCCTGGAACAAACCCAGCGGATATCCTAACAGGACATCTGGAGAATGTGGGTTTTACCTGTGCCATTGACCCCCCACCAAGGTGACTTTTAAGGGTTTTTACCCCTAATCACCCAGCTTGCACGGCTTTCTAGCGGATTGTTAGGTCTGTCACAGGGTCCCCACACCCTGTGTTAGCTGAGGTAGGTGGTGCGTGTGGTGAGTACACCCCAGGCTTCGGCGGCGAGTGCAACGACGAGTGCTGCGATCGTCGTCACGCCAAATGCTCGATGGTCGTAAAAGTCGAATCCACGGATCCACAGCAGGAAGATTGCGAGCAGCCCCATCTTCAGCAGCCAGCCGCCGAGGACAACTGCCATGGTGGTGTTTGGGGATGAGTTTGAGGTTGCGAGCACGGACACCGTGGTGGCGAGCACGAACGCACCGCCGACGGCGACTCCCATCAGCGCGGCCCAGATGCCGGGCAATTCGCGGGTCGCGCCCCACGCCATGAGCGAGACGACGGTAAGCACGACGAGTGCCCATCCCGCGACCTTCAGTGCGCGGATGAGCGGCTGACGATGATCACTGACCTGGGACGTGTCATTGACTTCGAGCGGTTCCATGCTGGGTCATCCTACAGACTGAGCAGGGTTGCTTTTCGACGACGCCACCGCACCGTCCCCACCACGCCGCGGGCCAATCTTGCCTTCGGCCAGTGGAACCAGGGTCAAGACAAAAGCAAACACGAGGGCGACGATGGTGAAGATGATGGCGATACGCACCGGCACGACGGAAAAACTGACCGCGCCGAAGGCAACTGCGGAGACCCACAGGTACAGCACCAGAACAGTACGGCGGTGCGTATGCCCAAGGCGGAGCAAACGGTGATGGATATGGCCTGCGTCTGCCTGGAACGGGCTTTGGCCGCGGGCTGTTCGTCGCACAACGGCCCAAATCAGGTCGAGGACCGGCAGGGCAATCGCGGCGAGCACGACGATGATCGGGCTAATGAGTGCTACTAGGTCCGCGGCCCCGTAGAGCGACATGTTGATCTTGCCCGATGCGGAGATCGACGCTGCGGCAAGCAGCAGCCCGATGAGCATGGCACCGGAGTCCCCCATGAAGATGCGCGCCGGTTCGAAGTTGTGGGGCAAAAAGCCGGCGCAGATACCGACGAGCAACGTGCAGATAATCGCCGGCGGGTACGCGGAGACCGCCCCGCCCTGGTCATGGAGAACTGACAGCGAATAGACGAGGATCGCCATCCCGGCGATCATGCCCAGCCCTGCGGCGAGTCCGTCGATGCCGTCAACGAAATTCACTGCGTTGATCAGCAGCACAGTAAACAGTGCACTCAAGACCATGCCCTGGACTTCATCCAAAATCAGGGTGGTGCCCTCCCCGATTGGAACGTAAAACACCGTAAAGGCAATCCCCAAGATGGACATGATGATCGCAGCAGCGAATTGCCCGATGAGTTTGGGTAACGCGCCGAGCTCGTAGAGGTCGTCCACAATCCCGACAGCAACGACGGCGGCACCGCCGACGAGCACTGCAGTCATCTCTGGGGTGACTGGAGCGAACCCGCGGGTCAGTGCGGGCAGTTGCTGCGCGAGAACAAACGCGCCAGCGAACCCTGTAAACATGGCCAGCCCACCGAGCGACGGTGTTGGCTGGGTGTGAACGTCGCGCTGGCGGATCTCCGCAACCCGGCCAGTGCGCACGAGAGCAGAACGCACAAGCCCTGTGGCCAAGTACGTGATCGCAGCCGCGACGAGTAGCACGAGTGCGAGCTCGCGAAGCGGCACACCAGCTCCGGACATCCCCTGAAAACTCCCCCGCTACTTTCGACGCAACGACTCTGGGT
Source organism: Corynebacterium sp. HMSC034E11 (assembly GCF_001835905.1). Lineage (NCBI taxonomy): Bacteria > Bacillati > Actinomycetota > Actinomycetes > Mycobacteriales > Corynebacteriaceae > Corynebacterium > Corynebacterium sp. HMSC034E11. Next base: position 17,271 of record NZ_KV826421.1, on the reverse strand, counting down.
CAAGCCCTAAGACTTCACCAATGCGCTCGGCCGGGATCGCGCCTTCGCGCAAAATCACCGGCTGAGGCTTCGAAATATCAATGATGGTCGAAGGAGTGCCAACCTCGGCCTCTCCCCCGTCGAGGTACACACCAATCGCATCGCCGAACTGCGCCTTGGCCTCTGCTGCGGTCTGTGCCGGCGGGTTGCCGGAGATGTTGGCAGACGACACCGCCATCGGTCCGGTTTCTTGCAACAGTTCAAGTGCGAGCGGCTGGTTCGGCATGCGTAGCAGCACGGTGCCACGTGTATCGCCAAGATTCCACGGCAGACTCGGCGCCTCAGGCACGACGATGGACAACCCACCTGGCCAGAACGCCTCCACGAGTGTCTTCGCGGTGTCGGAAAACTCCCGCACGAGCCCCTGGATGGTCGACCAGCTGCCCACGAGCACCGGCACAGGCATGTCGGGGCCACGGCGCTTGGTAGCCAACAGCGTGGCTACGGCGTCGTTGTTGAAGGCGTCGCAGCCGATTCCGTAGACGGTGTCTGTCGGCAGGACGACGCAACGGCCGGCTCGCACAGCGTCCGCGGCCGCGCGCACCGCGTCGTCGCGAACCTGCGGATCAAGGCAGTTATAGATCGCGGACATAGTGCTCCTTCATGTTCTGAAAGTTACCGGGCTAGCTTACTCGCCGTGACAAACCGGGCTCGGCCGGTCAGGTCCTCGACCACACTCGGCGGGCCGAATGCGCCGTGGTCGCGCACCACATCTTGTACGGCCTCCGACGTGGAATCATCATGCTCGATGCCTAAGCGTCCTCCCGGACGCAGCAGCCGTGCGGCGACCGGAACGAGCCCCCGAATTGCATGCATCCCGTCCGCGCCGGAGAACACCGCCTCATGGGGGTCGGCGTAGACCTCCACGTCTAAGTCACCGGTTTCTGGCACGTACGGCGGGTTGGTGACGACGAGGTCAACGGCACCGTCGAGTTCCCGAAGCAACTCCGGATCGGTCATATCCCCTGGGACAATGCGTATCGACGACGCGTAGTCCCCCACATTTCGCTCCAAGTACTTCCGCGCCTGAGGCGAACGCTCGACCGCGATCACCTGTGCGCGCGGGCACGCCCGGGCGATCGTGATGGCCAACGCACCCGAGCCGGAGCCTAAGTCCACGACGGTTGGGGATTCGGGCGAGGTGGTGTCGTCGCTAAGCAAATGCACCGCCCACTGAGCGAGCACTTCCGTTTCTGGCCGCGGGATAAATACCCCGGGCCCGACGGCGAGGTCGATGTCAACAAACGGTGCTGTGCCGATGATGTGCTGCAACGGCTCGCGAGCCGCGCGTCGGGCAATGAGTTTGGCGTAGGCCTCGTCGAAGTCCGTAGGCGCGTCGGCGAACATGAGCTGCATCGGCGGCACCCCGATCAAGTGCGCGGCGAGCAGGCGTGCGTCGACTTCAGGCGACGCAACGCCCGCGCCAGCAAGGGTCTGCGCGGCGCGGGCGATGGTGTCGCGGAGGCTATTCGGCTTCAAGGCGCTCCTGGCGCTCGTGCGTCTGCAGCGCCGTGATCAGATCGTCCATGTTGCCGTCGAGCACCGAGTCAAGGTTGTTGGCCTTGTAGTTAATGCGGTGATCCGAAATACGGTTCTCCGGCCAGTTGTAGGTGCGGATGCGCTCCGAGCGGTCCATCGTGCGCACCTGCGATGCGCGGCCCTCGGCCTCTTCGGCTTCCTGCTTCTCGCGCTCAATCTGGTCGAGACGAGCCTGCAGCACCTGCATCGCACGAGCACGGTTCTGGATCTGAGAACGCTCGTTCTGACAGGTCACGACGATGCCAGTCGGCAGGTGCGTGATACGCACGGCAGAGTCGGTGGTGTTCACGCCCTGGCCGCCCTTGCCCGAGGAGCGGTAGACATCGACGCGAAGGTCCTTCTCGTCGATGTTGACGCTTTCAACCTCGTCTGGCTCCGGGAAGACGTATACGCCTGCGGCCGAGGTCTGGATGCGGCCCTGCGATTCCGTCACCGGAACGCGCTGCACACGGTGCACGCCACCTTCAAACTTCAGCATCGACCACGCACCGTCACGCGACGGGGTCTTCGCCTTCACCGCGACGGTCATGTCCTTCACACCACCCAGATCAGACTCGGCAACGTCGAGGACCTCCCAGGTCAGGCCGTGCTTTTCGCAGTACTTCTGGTACATGCGAGCCAAATCGCCAGCGAACAGCGCGGCCTCTTCACCGCCTGCGCCTGCTTTGAGCTCCATGATGATGTCATCACCATCGTGCTCGTCGCGCGGCGCCAGCAGGTCAGCCAACTCCTCCTCGAGGCGCACAATCTCGTCCTCTAAGCGCTTGGCCTCCTCCGCGAACTCCTTGTCCTCGGAAGCCATTTCGGATGCCGCCTCGTGGTCATCGCGCGCCTGGTTCAGGGCGTTATTGACGTTGATGATCGGCTGCAGCTCCGCGTAGCGCTTGGAGAGCTTACGGAAGCGGTCCTGGTCACCAGCGACCTCCGGATCGCCCATTTGGGCCTGGATGCCTTCGTATTCGGCGACGTAGTCGTCGACAAGCGAAACATGCGATTTTTCTGCCATTAGGAGTAGTCCTCCTCAGTTTCGGCCTGCGCCATTGGTGCCGAGTTCGCCACACCAATGAGGAACTCGCCGTTCGTCTTGGTCTTCTTCAACTGCTTGATCAGCATGTCAATGGACTGCTGCGGATCAAGCGCAGACAGGATGCGGCGCAGCTTGTGCATGACGCGCGCCTCCTCCGGGCTCATCAGCAGCTCGTCCTTGCGGGTGCCGGACGGGTTGACGTCCACAGCCGGGAACACGCGACGCTCCGCGATCTTGCGGTCGAGCTTGAGCTCGGCGTTGCCGGTGCCCTTGAACTCCTCGAAGATGACGGTATCGCCAGCGGAACCGGTTTCCACCATGGCCGTTGCGATAATCGTCAGCGAGCCACCCTCCTCGATGTTTCGGGCAGCGCCGAGGAAACGCTTCGGCGGGTAGAGGGCGTTGGAGTCCACACCACCGGAGAGAATGCGACCCGATGCCGGCGAGGAGTTGTTGTATGCGCGACCCAAGCGAGTAATCGAGTCGAGCAGCACCACAACGTCTTGGCCCATCTCCACCAGACGCTTCGCACGCTCGATAGCAAGCTCGGCGACAGCAGTGTGCTCTGACGGCGGACGGTCGAACGTCGAGGCAATAACCTCGCCGTTGACGCTGCGCTGCATGTCGGTAACTTCCTCCGGGCGCTCATCGACAAGCACAACCATGAGGTAGCACTCCGGGTTATTCGTGGCGATCGCGTTGGCGATGTTCTGCAGAATCGTCGTCTTACCAGCCTTCGGCGGCGACACGATCAGTGCGCGCTGACCCTTACCGATCGGCATGACCAGGTCGATCACACGCGTGGTCAGGATCTTCGGCTCAGTTTCCAGACGTAGACGACGGTTCGGGTACAGCGGGGTGAGCTTGTGGAACTCCTTGCGTCCCTTCGCATCCTCCGGAGTCTGGCCGTTGATCGTGTCGACGCGAACAACCTGGTTGTAGCTACGACGGTTACGGCCGTTGCCCTGCTGGTGCGACTGTCCGTTGGCGCGAACCTGACCGGTTACCGCGTCGCCGGATCGCAGACCCGCCTGACGGACCAGGCGCTGTGGCACGTACACGTCCGAATTGGACTGACGGTAGCCGGTGGTGCGGATGAACGCGGAGCCGTTGTCCTGCACATCCGCGATACCCGCAACCTCCTGCAGGTCCTCCGGATCGAAGTGCTGCTCGTTGCCGCCACCTTGGTTGTTGTTGCCGCCGTGATTGTCACGGTTGCGGTTACGGTTACGACGACCGCGACGCCCACGACGACCGCCACCCTGGTGGTCGTCATCGTTATCGTCGCGGTGGTTGTTGCGGCCGCCACGGTTGTTGCCGTTGTTGCCGTTGTTACGGCCACCGCGGTCGTTATTGTCACGGTTGTCACGGTTATCGCGATTGTCGCGGTTCTCGTCGCGGTTGTCCGTGGTCTCGGATTTCTCGGACTTCTCGTCCTTGCCGTCCTTCGCGTCGCTCGCGTCGCCACCCTGCGCATTGTCCTCATGCTGGTGACGCGCACGGTTTCGACGAGCACGGCGCGCTGCGGAACGCGAAGCTCCCCGCGAATCGTCGTCATGAGAATTGTCGGCCGACTTGTCAGCGTTTTCTGCAGGCTTGTCGGTCTTGTCAGCCTTGTCGGCCTTGCGCTCTGCACGCTCAGAAGCAGCTGGCGCCTCCGCGTTATCGGCCTCCACCTTTTGCGGTGCAGCCTTCTTGGGAACCTGGCCGGTAGTAATTGCCTGGATCAACTCCCCCTTACGCAGCCCCGAAACGCCCTTCAGGCCTTTCTCGGCGGCAATTTTGCGCAGCTCCGGAATCTTCATAGCGGCCAAGTCTGCCGCGGTACCGGTGTCGGTCACGTGTGTCCTTTCGTCGCTCAACCAGCAGGTTCTCGCGTAGTTAACACGCGACGGTGCATGCTGGAAGCGGTGCGTTTCATCGGGATTGGACTGAAGTAAAACTTTGTAGCCCTGCCGGATCTCACGGGGTGCGGGAGCAAAAATCGCCGCTGTGCCCGCCATCGCATCCCCACCTGGGACAACCCCTGCCGGGTGCGGTTCGCACGATCCTGCGCAAAGTGTAGCGCATTTGCGTCCGCGGTTTAATCCGGGGCGTGTCGCATTGCTTCGCTAACATTGCCAACATGCTTTCAACGATGCAGGAAGTGCCCTTTTCCGTCGCACGCATTCTCGAATACGGCAGGACTGCGCACGCGACAACGAAGTGCACCACATGGCGCACTGATGGCGCGGAAGAAACGACGTTCGCCGAAATCGGCGCCCGCGCTTCGGCCTTCGCCCACGCCCTGCATGATGACCTCGGCATTGATAGCGATCAACGCGTCGCCACCATGCTGTACAACTGCTCTGAGCACCTCGAGGTGATGTTCGCCGTCGCTGCCAAGGGCGCTGTGTTTACGCCGCTAAATATCCAGTTGATGACGGACCAGATCGCCTACGTTGCCAACCACTCCGAGGCTGAACTGATCGTTGCCGATCCGCGGCTTGCGGAGAAGTTAGGCAACGTTGTGGAGCTTTGCCCCAAGGTTCGCGCGGTGGCATTTACAGGTGCCGAACCGATTACAGACGCCGCGGCGTATCTGCCAGAGCATGTCGCTGTGTACAGCTACGAGGAGCTTCTCGACGGCCGCTCGACAAAGTACGACTGGCCCGAACTCCCGGAGAACACCGCCGCTGCCTTGGTCTATTCAACAGCAACGACCGGCGCACCGAAGGGCGTCGCCTACTCCCACCGCGCGTTGTGGCTAGAAGCGACCGGCCTTCGCGCAACGGACTCACTAGCGGTCACTCACGGTGAGACGTTTTTGTGCTGCATCCCGATCTACCACGTGCTCAGTTGGGGCGTACCGTTCGCAGCTTTTCTCGCGGGCACTCCCCTGGTTCTGCCCGATTCGGACGTGTCTGCCCCGACACTGGCAAAACTTATCGCAAGCACGCACCCGCGCGTGGCACACGGCGTGCCCACCTTGTGGATCCAGCTGATGGTGCATTACCTGCACAATCGCCCGGAACGAATGAGTCTGCAGGAGATCTTCGTCGGCGGTTCTCCTGCCCCACCGGCGCTGATCAAGATGTGGGAGGAACGCTACGGCGTGGACATCGTCCACTGCTGGGGCATGACGGAAACCACCACGGTCGGCACAGTGGCGCGTCCGCCATCGGGCGCTTCTGGTGAGGCGCGCTGGTCCTACCGCATTTCCCAGGGACGCTTTGCCCCGTCACTGGAATACCGCGTGGTCAACGATGGCCAAGTCATGGCGTTTAACGACTTGACCCAGGGTGAGATTCAGGTCCGCGGCAATATGGTCGCCGCAGGCTACTACCACTCACCCACGCAAGAACCGGGCGAGATCGCTTCCACCTTCCGGGGCGAAGAAGTTGATGACGTGCGCGCACACTTCACTGCCGACGGCTGGCTGCGTACCGGCGACGTAGGCACCGTCACCAACGCCGGGTTTATGACGCTCTACGACCGCGCCCGCGACGTCATTCGCTCCGGCGGCGAGTGGATCTACTCCGCACAGGTGGAAAACCTCATTATGGAGTCCGAGGAAGTCGTCGAATGCGCAGTGATCGGAATCCCGGACCCCAAGTGGGGTGAGCGACCGCTGGCGGTAACCAAGCTTCTCTCGGGCATTGAGCCGACAAAGGAGACTGCGGCACGACTCCGCGAATCGCTCGCAGACACGTTGCCGAAGTGGATGGCGCCTGAGTATTGGACGTTTGTGGATTCAATCGACAAAACGTCCGTAGGCAAGTTTGACAAGAAGGACCTGCGCAAGCACCTGCAGCGCGAGGAGTTCGACATCATCGCCTTGCCCGGCCCAGGCAGCCGGCCGAAGGCGACATCATAATGCCGCACAAAAACGATGCCCCGGGGTACGCATGTGCACCCCGGGGCATCAAAGCATTTGCGCTAGTCGCGCAGCAGTTCTGCGGTCACCGGCCCTGCGACGTCGAGTTCGATGACGCGGAGGCCGGCGGCGCGGGCGTCGTCGAGAAGCGCAGGCTCAATGGGCTCGGTGATGAGCACGAGCGCGGTCGGACCTGCGCCAGACAGGTATGCCGCGTAGCCGCGGTTGCGCAGGCGGTTGACCCACTCCGCAGTCACCGGAAGGACGTCGGCGCGGTACGGCTGGTGCAGGCGGTCGCGGGTGCCTTCAAACAGGAGGTGCGGGTGGTGCTGCAGCGCAGCCGTCATCACAGCGGTGCGCGAGACGTTGAACCGCGCATCGGTGTGGGTGACGTGGCTCGGCAGGACCTTGCGCACCGCATTGGTGGATGCGTGAAAGTCCGGGACGAGGGCTACGGCCTTGATGGACTCGTCGACAGGAATGCGCACGGCACGGTAGGACGGCTTCGAGCACCCATCGACCGGAATGTCGGTCCAGGACACCACTGCCCCGCCGAGCACGGACGCACCCGCGTTATCCGGGTGGCCCTCAAACTCAGACGAGAGCTGCACGACGGTGTCCTCATCCAGCGGCGAGCCCGCGAGCGTATTCGCAGCGACGACACCTGCGGCTGCCGCGGCAGCAGACGAGCCCAGACCGCGCGATTGCGGGATCTGGTTGTGGCACACCACGCGCAGACCCGGCGCCCGCACATCCGCGGCAATCAGGCCAGAGTTGATCGCTTTGACGATCAGGTTCGAGCTATCGCGCGGCAGATCGTCGGCTCCCTCGCCGAAGATCTCCACTTCGAGGCCAGACTCGATGACTTCTACCTCGAGCGTGTCGTAGATGCTCAGCGCCAGGCCGAGGGTGTCGAAGCCGGGACCAAGGTTCGCCGAGGAGCCCGGAACCTTCACTCGTGCTTTCAGGCCTACTTCAAGATCGGTTGCCATGACGGAGTGCTCCTTTAAGCGTCGAGGCGGATGACGGAGTTGACGGCCTTCACATCATCGTGGCCGGTGAGCTCTTCGACGATGCCGTTCAGGGCAGCTTCACGTGCGCCGTGCGTGACGACGATCAGGTGTGCCTCGTCGCCAGATTCCTCCTGACGGACCGCGGAAAGCGACACCCCTGCCTTAGCAAAGCGAGCCGTGAGGTCTGCGAGCACGCCGACGCGGTCGTTGACGGTCATGTTGATGTGGTAGCGCGTGGTCACATCGTCAAACGCCACAATCGGGTAGTCCGCGTACGGGTTCTCCGCTGGCGCGCGGCCACCGTGGACCTTGTTACGGGCTGCACCGACAAGATCGCCCAACACGGCGGAAGCGGTTGGGGCACCGCCGGCGCCGTTGCCGTAGAACATCAGGCGGCCGGCTGCTTCTGCCTCGACGAAGATGGCGTTGTAGCTCTTGTCCACCGTTGCCAGCGGGTGCTCGTTCGGCACCAGCGTCGGGTGCACACGCGCGTTAATGCCGGTGGTGTTGCCGTTTTCGTCCAAGAGACGCTCACAGATGGCCAGCAGCTTAATCGTCTGGTTGGACTTCTTCGCTGCCGCGATGTCGTCTGCGGTGATCTTGGTGATGCCCTCGCAGTGGACGTCGTCGAACGTCACACGGGTGTGGAAGCCCATGGACGCAAGGATCGCTGCCTTGGAGGCCGCGTCGTGGCCTTCGACGTCCGCAGTCGGGTCAGCCTCGGCGTAGCCCAAACGGGTTGCCTCAGCCAGCGCCTCCTCGTAGCTCGCGCCGGTGGAAGCCATCGCGTCCAGGATGAAGTTCGTGGTGCCGTTAACAATGCCGGAGATGCGCTGCACCTGGTCGCCCGCGAGCGAACGGCGCAGCATGCCGACCACGGGGATCGCGGCAGCGACGGCTGCTTCGTAGTACAGGTCGACGCCGGCTGCGTTCGCCGCGTCTGCTAACTCGGAGCCGTGTGCCGCGACAAGTGCCTTATTCGCAGTTACGACAGACTTGCCGGCGTTGAGAGCCTCAAGCACCAGCTTACGTGGATAATCAATACCGCCGATGAGCTCAACGACAATGTCTACGTCGTCGCGTGTGACCAGTTCGCTCGCATCCGCAGTCAAGTAAAGTCCCTGGACTTCAGGCGCGTCCTTATGCTTGTCCACGTCGGAGACAGCCACGCCACGGACCTCGATCGGGCCACCGATGCGATTTTCCAAGTTCGAAGAGAATTCGCTGAGCAGGCGCAGCACTTCCGTGCCCACGGTGCCCTTACCCAACACGGCAATACCCACCGGGGTGCCGATGCCCTTGCCGGGGTAGTTTCCGTTGATGCCTTCAGCGCTGGCAACTGTCATGGTCAGGATGCTCCTTTTCGTTGCTGCAAAGTACAGGTTTGAACCGCTTGGTCTACTATCGCTTAAGCAAGCACTCAGGTCAATTAATATTCGCGGGCCAACAGGTCTTCCACAGTCTCGCGGCGCACCATCGGGGTGATCTGTCCGCCGCGCACGGACACGACAGCCGGACGTCCAAACGCGTTGTAATTCGAAGCCATGGAGTAGCAGTACGCGCCAGTCGCAGCCAACGCAATGAGATCGCCGGAGGAAATATCATTCGGCCACTTCGCATTCTCTACGAGAATGTCGCCGGACTCACAGTGCGAACCAACCAGGCGGGTATCGGTGTTGTCACCGTCGACGAAGCGGTTGACCACGCGGGCGTCGTAAAGCGCCCCGTAGAGCGCAGGGCGAATGTTGTCGCTCATGCCACCATCGACCGCGATGTAGCGACGAGATGTGGTGAACGAGGTATCGACTTCCTTAATCACACCCGCGGTGTACACCGTCACCGCAGAAGGACCAGCAATCGCACGTCCCGGCTCCACAACCACAGTCGGCGCGGCGATGCCGAGCTCGTCAGCGACATCCTGCACGGACGCAAGCAGGTCGCGCGCAACAGCCGCGACGTCGAGCGGCTGCTCCCCTGACATATAAGCAATGCCGTAGCCGCCGCCCAGATCAAGGTAGCCAAGCGCGACACCGCAGGTCTTCCACACTTCTGCGTACAGACCGAGCACGCGCTCTGCAGCCAGCTTGAAGCCTTCAGCGTCGAAGACCTGGGAACCAACATGGCAGTGCAGGCCGGTCAACTGCAGCGAATCTGAGTCAATTGCTGCCACGGCCGCAGCAAGTGCGTCGCCAGTGGCCAGGGAAATGCCGAACTTCTGGTCTTCGTGGCTCGTCGCAATGAACTCGTGCGTGTGCGCATCCACGCCGGGCTTCACTCGGATGAACACATCTTGGATGACACCGGCCTCGCGGGCGACAGCTTCCAGCTGCGCTAACTCCTGGTGAGAGTCGATGACCACATGCCCCACGCGCGAATCCACGCATAGGCGCAGAAACTCGTCGGACTTGTTGTTGCCGTGAACAGTGATGCGTTCCGGCGGGAAATCGGCTGCAAGTGCGATGCGGAGCTCGTTTTCACTCGCCACATCGAGGGCAAGACCTTCCTCATCCACCCAACGTGCAATGTGTCGGGTCAAAAAGGCCTTCGACGCGTAGTGCACATTTTCCGGCGCACGGAATGCTTCCGCCATGTCGCGGCAGCGAGAGCGGAAATCGTCCTCATCCACGACGACAACCGGGCTGCCGTATTCGGCGACGATCTCAGGCAGTGGCACACCAGCGATGGTCACTACCCCGTCTTCTTCACGCTTGGCGTTTCGCGGCCAAACGTGTGCGGGCAGTTCGTTGAAGTCGCCCTCGTCGGTGCTGTACGGGGTGGATACGAAAACAGTCATTACATCCGCTCCGGGGCGCTCACGCCGATCAGGCCCAGCGCGTTTGCAATCACCTGGCGTGTCGCCATCGCAAGTGCGAGACGTGCCGTGTGGATCGGCTCCGGCGCCTCGCCGGCCTTCGGCAGGATCTGGCAGGAGTCGTAGAACTTGTGGAAGGCGCTGGCCAACTCTTCGGTGTAGCGGGCAATGCGGTGCGGCTCGCGCAGCTCTGCGGCGGCGCGCACGACTGCAGGGAACTCACCGATCGTGCGGATCAGGTCGCCTTCCTTCTCGTGGGTCAGCAGGCCCAAGTCGATGTCCGCGACGCCGGGCAGCGTCACACCAGCTTCCTTCGCCTTGCGCTCAATCGAGCACAGCCGCGCGTGGCCGTACTGGACGTAGTAGACGGGGTTGTCGGAGGACTGCTTCGTCCACAGATCTAGGTCGATATCCAGCGAGGAGTCCACAGAGGAGCGCACCAGCGAGTAGCGCGCGCCATCCACGCCAATGGCGTCGACAAGATCCTCAAGCGTGATCACGGTGCCTGCACGCTTGGACATCTTCACCGCCTGGCCGTCGCGCACGAGGTTGACCATCTGACCGATGAGCACTTCGACGGCGTCCGCGTTGTAGCCCAGCGCCTGCGCCGCAGCCTTCAGACGTGCGATGTAGCCGTGGTGGTCCGCACCCAACATATAAATGGCAAGCGTGTGGTCGCGGTCGAACTTGTCCGCAACGTAGGCGATGTCGCCGGCGATGTATGCCGCGTCGCCGTCGGACTTGATCACCACACGGTCCTTGTCGTCGCCAAAGTCAGAGGAGCGCAGCCACCACGCGTTGTCAGCCTCATACAGGTTGCCGTTTTCCTTCAGGGTGGCAATCGCCTTATCCACCGCACCCGACTCGAACAGCGAGTTCTCGTGGAAGTACACGTCGAAGTCCACGCCGAAATCGTGCAGCGACTGCTTAATCTGCGCGAACATCATCTCCACGCCAGCAGCGCGGAAGGTCTCCTGCACCTCAGCATCAGTGCCTTCGAGAGCATTAGGCTGCTTTTCGACGACCGCCTGAGCGATCTCGCGAATATAATCGCCCCCGTAACCATCCTCCGGGGTTGGATCCCCCTTGGCAGCAGCAACCAACGAACGCGCGAAGCGGTCGATCTGGCCACCGTGGTCGTTGAAGTAGTACTCGCGGGTCACCTTCGCGCCCGAAGCCTCAAGCACGCGGCCCAGCGAGTCACCCACCGCAGCCCAGCGGGTACCGCCGAGGTGAATCGGGCCGGTCGGGTTCGCCGAGACGAATTCCAGGTTCACCTTCTCGCCGGCGTAGATGTCGGAGTTGCCAAACGCGGCACCCTCCTCGAGCACCTTGGCTACCAGCTGGCCCTGGGCGTCTGCGGCGAGGCGCAGGTTAATAAAGCCGGGCCCTGCGATCTCAGCGGCGGCGATGGCTGGGTCCTCTGCCAAGACCTCTGCAAGCCAGCCTGCGAGTTCGCGCGGGTTCGTGCCCGCCTTCTTCGCCACTTGCAGTGCAATGTTGGTGGCGTAGTCGCCGTGCTCCGGATTGCGCGGGCGCTCTACAGTCACGGTGTCGGGGACAACAGAGGCGTCGAGATCATGGTCTGCAAGCACGCGCTCTGCGGCGGCTTTTACGGTGGTGGCAAGTTCTGCTGGCGTCATGGGCATGCAGTGTAATTGAGGGCTTTGACACGGGCGCATACGGATGGTCGTCGATACGCAAAGTGCGCTAATTCACATCCCCCTTGAGGGGCAAATCTTTTCACTTCGCTGCCTTGTTTGGCATATTTAGCCCATCGGGTCTCGCACGCCGAGGCCACGGTCACCCGTTTCTTTTTCCGTTCCTGTCTCGAAAGAGCCCTGTTTTATGGACCAATTCCAAATCTTCACCGACGCAGTCGGTGGCAGCACTGGTCTGTCGGCATTGGTGTCTACCCTGCCGCTGTTGACCTTCTTCATCATGCTGCTCGGCGTGAAAGCTCGCGCTCACACCTCGGGTTTTGTTGCACTTATCGTTGCAATTCTCGTGGCCATCTTCGGCTTCCATATGCCGACCGCGTTTGCCATCTCTTCCGCGTTCCGCGGTGGCCTGTTCGGCCTGTTCCCCATCGTATTCGTCATCCTGACGGCCATCTGGTTCTACCAGATCACGGTCGCCTCTGGTCGTTTCGAGGACCTTCGCCTTGTGTTCGACAAGATGGGCAACGGTGACGTTCGTATCCAGGCGATGCTCATCGCTTTCTGCTTCGGTGGCCTGCTTGAAGCCCTCGCCGGCTTCGGTGCCCCGGTTGCTATTACCGCGACGATGATTCTCGCGCTCGGCATCCCGCCGCTGAAGGCCGCCACCGTGGTGCTTATTGCGAACACCGCTCCGGTGGCATTCGGCGCGGTCGCCATTCCGATTACCACCGCAGGTGACGTGGGTGGTCGTACGCTGGAGCAGACCGAGAACATCGCCGCCATCGTCGGCCACCAGACCCCGGTTCTGGCGTTCTTCGTGCCGTTCATCATTGCGCTGCTTATCGACGGCTTCCGTGGCGTCAAGGAGACCGCCCCGGCCGCAGGTGTCATCGGTCTGGCTTTCGCGATCGCCCAGTGGTGGACCTCCAACCACTTCGCCTACCAGCTCACCGACGTTATTGCCTGCATCGTCGCACTTGGCGCCGCGTTTGTGCTGCTGCGTTTTTGGCAGCCGCGCGGTGTGGAAGCCATGCGTGAGCGCCTCGGCCTCGAGCCGTACGCCGACGAAGATGGCGACACTGAAGCGCTCACCGGCAGCCGCGTCTGGATGGCACTCATGCCGTACGCAATCGTCGTTGTCGTGTTCGGCCTGGCAAACCTGGGCACCACGATTCCGACCTGGCTCAAGCAGTTCAAGATCTCGTTCCCGTGGCCAGTCATCGATGGCCAGCTGCTCAATGCTGCGGGCGAGGCGGTCAACACCGACTACTCATTCGCCTACATCAACAACCCGGGCTCGCTGATGGTCATTTCCGCCATCATCGTCTCCATCGCCTACATGGTGTTCAACGACAACGGTCGCTACAGCCTCACCTGGGGCCAAGTTGGTAAGGAGTTCGTGGACACCGCATGGAAGATGCGCTGGTCTGCCGTCACCATCATGCTGGTGCTCGCACTGGCATACGTGATGAACTACTCGGGTCAGACCGTGACCATTGGTGAGTTCTTTGCCAACCTCGGCCCGGCATTCGCGTTCTTCGCTCCGATGCTTGGCTGGGTCGGCGTGGCTGTGACTGGTTCCGACACCTCGGCCAACGCCCTGTTCGCCAACCTTCAGGTCACCGCCGCGAACAACCTTGGCCTCAACCCGGACCTCATGCTGGCTGCTAACACCACCGGTGGTGTTGTGGGCAAGATGATCTCCCCGCAGTCCCTCGCAATTGCCGCTACCGCGGTGAGCATGGAGGGCAAGGAGTCCGAGATTTTCAAGAAGGTCGTGGGCTGGTCCTTCGGCTTCTTGCTCGCAGTGTGCGTGATAGTCTTTCTGCAGTCGAACGTTCTAGAGGTCCTTGCTCCGGTCGTTCCGTAACTGCCATCCTTTTACGGTGCTCCCGAGGTCCAAGTGACCTCGGGAGTTTCGTCGTTTTCCCTGAGATTTCCCATGATAGGAGCCCGAAATGCGAGTAGCTCTGTTTTCTACTTGTATCGGCGACGCCCTCTTCCCTGACGCGCATAAGGCCTCGGCCATTGTGCTTTCCCGTCTCGGCTATGAGGTTGTCTTCCCCGAGCAACAAACCTGCTGCGGCCAGATGCACGTCAACACTGGCTACAAAGAACAAGCCGTCCCAATCATTGAGACGTACGTCGATGCCTTTGCAGACTCGTCGATTGACTACGTTGTGGCTCCTTCGGGCTCCTGCGCGGGAGCTGTCCGCGAGCAGCACGTCGAGCTTGCGGAGCGTTTCGGCTCCAAGGCGCTTGTCGACGGCGCAAAGATCGCCTCGAAGAAGACCTACGATCTCTCCGAATTCATCGTTGATGTCGCCGGCACCTACGACGTGGGCGCATTCTTCCCGCACCGCGTGACCTACCACTCCTCTTGCCACTCCCTGCGCTTCCTCAAGGTCGGCGACCGTCCGACCGAGCTGCTGCGCCACGTTGAGGGCCTTGAGCTTGTGGATCTGCCGAACTCCGAGGAGTGCTGCGGTTTCGGCGGCACATTCTCTGTGAAGATGCCTGAGGTGTCTTCCGCGATGGTGTCCGACAAGGTCCGCCACATCAAGGAGACCCAGGCGGAGTTTGTCACCGCTGGTGACTCCTCTTGCTTGATGAACATTGGTGGTGCACTGTCTCGCCAGCACCAAGGCATTCGAGCCGTGCACATGGCTGAGATCCTCGCCTCCACCAAGGAGCACCCGCTGACCCCGACGTCTGCGGTGTACACGAAGGAGAAGATGCTGTGAAGGTTGCACTCGGACAGCCCACGATGCCGCCGTTTGCCAACGGCCCGGCTCACCTGCGCGGCAAGGAGAAGTTCCAGAAGGCTGCGCACCACGAACTGAACGACGTCACCAAGCGCCGTAACTACCAGTACGCCACCACGACCATTCGTGTGAAGCGTCAGAACGTTGTCGACGAGCTGGATGACTGGCAGCAGCTGCGCGAGGCAGGCTCCACCATTAAGCGCGACGTTGCGGCACGTATGCCCGAGCTGCTTGAACAGTTCGAGGAGAACGTGACCAAGCGCGGTGGCCACGTCCACTGGGCTCGCGATTCCAAGGAAGCCAACGAGATCATCCAGGGCCTGATCAAGGAGACTGGTGAGGACAAGGTCGTCAAGATCAAGTCCATGGCAACCCAGGAAATCGCTTTGAACGACGAGCTGGAAAAGGCCGGCATCTTCGCTCAGGAGACCGACCTGGCCGAGCTTATTGTGCAGCTCGGCGAGGACTTCCCGTCCCATATTCTCGTCCCGGCGATCCACCGCAACCGCGCGGAGATCCGCGACATCTTCGCCGCGAAGATGCCGAACACGGACGAGACGCTGACCCAGGAACCGGCGGAGCTTGCAGAGGCTGCACGTCAGTACCTGCGTCAGCAGTTCATGGAGGCAAAGGTTGCCATTTCCGGCGCCAACTTCGGTTGCGCTGATACCGGCACCGTCTCCATCGTCGAGTCTGAGGGCAACGGCCGTATGTGCCTGACCCTGCCGGAGACCCTTATCACCGTGATGGGCATTGAGAAGCTCCTGCCGAGCTTCGATGACCTCGGTGTGTTCCTGCAGCTGCTGCCGCGCTCCTCCACTGGCGAGCGCATGAACCCGTACACCTCCCTGTGGTCCGGTGTGACCGAGGGCGACGGCCCACAGAACTTCCACATCGTTCTGCTGGATAACGGCCGCACCGCTGCGATGTCTAACGAGATCGGTCGCGAGGCACTGAAGTGCATCCGCTGCTCGGCTTGCTTGAACGTGTGCCCGGTCTACGAGCGTGCAGGTGGACACTCCTACGGTTCCACCTACCCGGGTCCGATTGGTGCAATCCTGACCCCGCAGCTCACCGGCATCGATTCGTCTGATGACCCGAACGGTTCCCTGCCGTACGCATCCTCGCTGTGCGGTCGCTGCAACGAGGTTTGCCCGGTGAAGATCCCGATCACCGACATTCTGTTGGAGCTGCGCTACCAGAAGGCGAAGAACGAGCCGAACCGTATGGAGCAGGCCGCGTTTGCGTCGCTGGCACAGGTCTGGGGTCGCAGCAATGTGTGGAACCGTCTGGTCCGCATGGTTGCGCTTGGTCGTGTGCTCGGCGGCTTTAACGGCAAGATCGAGACCATGCCGCCTCCAATCTCCGGCTGGACTGGCTACCGCGATGTTGCGGTGCCGCCGAAGAAGTCCTTCCGCCAGTGGTGGGAGACGGACGAGGCGAAGCGTCTGCTGTCCGAGGCACGTGAGCAGGGCATTCCGAATGGCCAGAAGGTCAACACCGAGCCAATGGAGGAGGAGAAGTAAATGTCTACCGCAACTGGTAATGCTGCAGGCTCCCCCGCCCGCGACTCCCGTAACGAGGCTGCGAAGCGCGAGATTCTCAAGCGCATCCGCGACGCCCACAAGCTCTCTAACGTTCCGGAGCATGTCGAGGTGGTCCGCGAGTACCGCACCACCTCCGACATCAAGGGCGACGAGCTGCGCGAGATCCTCATCGACCGCCTCGTGGACTACAAGGCTGACGTCGTCGAGACGACCGAGCAGACGCTTGGCGACGACCTGCTGAAGGTTCTCGCAGACCGCAAGTGCAAGGACGTTGTCTACGCACCGGGCCTGGATGCCTCCCTGTTCGACGGTTTCTCCGGCACTGCCCGTCCGGATGACGTCACGTCGGATCCGCGTGCGCTGGGCGATGTGGACGCCGTGGTGACGGATTCCCACGTCACCTCCGCGCAGACCGGCTCGATCGTGCTGGAGTCCGGCGACGTGTGCGGCCGCCGCGCCCTGTCGCTGGTTCCAGACCGCCACATCTGCATCGTGCGCGCCGACACCGTCGTCTACGGCGTGCCGGAGATGATCGCCCGCATCAACCCGGAGCGCCCGGCCACGATGATTTCTGGCCCGTCCGCTACCTCCGACATCGAGCTCGTGCGCGTCGAGGGCGTGCACGGCCCGCGTGACCTTATCGTCATGGTCGTGAAGTAACACTCCTCTTCCCCGGCACCGTTGCCGGGGCGAGATACACGAAATGGCCGGTCCCAATTGGGGCCGGCCATTTCGCTGTCATTGTTTCCCGTGTCACGCCGTTCCCGCGGCGCACAATCATTATGAAACGCCGGTGTTGAGAAACCATGGCGTGTGGCTGAGAGTGTCCTGAGGGTTTCGTCGTGAAGCGCTGCACCAATTTCTTCTGCCCACACACGGGGTGCTAGTGTGATCGGCATTGTCTCCGTAGCTCAGTGGATTAGAGCATTGGTTTCCGGTACCAAAGGTCGCAGGTTCGAATCCTGTCGGGGACACGCTTGTCATGAGTCGCGTCATGCTTGACGGATGAGTC
>NZ_KV826420.1:24008-31026 GCF_001835905.1 Corynebacterium sp. HMSC034E11 | reverse complement strand
GAGCTAGACGACCAGCGGAAAACAGCAGGCCAGGGCCGTCGAGCAACACCCGAACAAGCACCGAACTTCGCGACCAAGACAACCCGCTGAGTGCAAAAGTGCAGTGGCCCTGAGGGCAAAAGAAAACGCCCGGTACCTTCCCGAAAGGGGAGGTACCGGGCGAGGGCTTTAGCGCTTAAGAGTTAGCGCGCTTGCCGTGATTCGCCTTCTTCTTGCGGCGATCCTTGCGCTTACGACCACGCTTGCTCATGAGGGTCTCCTTTATATATCTGTACCGGTTACAGACCTATCACTGTATCGCCTGCGATACCGGAGAGGAAAATTGGGCGGACATGCGAGCGCGGTTGCGGGCGAGTGCCTTGTTGCGACGCTTCAGTGCGCGACGCTCTTCCTCAGACAGGCCGCCCCACACGCCGGCGTCCTGGCCGGTCTCGAGTGCCCACTTCATGCACTGGGTGGTTACTGGGCAGCGATGGCAAACAAGCTTCGCCTGTGCGATCTGAGCGAGGGCGGGGCCGGAGTTACCAACCGGGAAGAACAGTTCCGGGTCTTCGTCGCGGCAAATTGCTTCGTGGCGCCAATCCATGATGATGCTCCTTAAAAAATAAATCGGTACTGCGTGGTCGGTTTTCGTGCACCACTAAAACACCCAACGATGTAGGTGCGTTGCAAACAAAGTTTGGTTCCTGGCTCCGGGCGGTGCCTCTCGGTGGATTCGAGATCCCGTCTTCCGGTTTACCGGGCGTTAACCCCGTGGTGTCTGAGGGTTAAGGGCTGAGTTACCAGCCCGTTGTTTTTGCTACTTGTGAATAATGACATGTTCATGCAAAGCCCGCTAGGGTTCGAGGCCAAAATGTGCGCGGAATCACAGAATGTATCTACGTCATCGCGGTCACATTTGCGCTTCTGGGCCGATCCGCAAGCCAATGGTCTACCCTCTGACCTGGGATGATAGTAAACTGGTGGTGGAGGTGCCCGGGTCAAATCGTGTTTTTCGGATTTCTGCCGGTTCGCTGGGGTTCATCTGCCGTATCGGTGGCGATAGACTGCTTTGTTGTGACTACGAATCGGAATCAATCCCACGCGCCCGTCCCAAATGACCCGGAGCAGCAGCCGTTCGCGGATGCTGAGGTCCCACCCCTGATGCGTTTCGGCGCGATGGTGGTGCTGGTGCAGTGCTTGGCGATCTTTGTTTATGTGGTGACGCTGATCCGTGATCAGTTCCTTGCTACCGAGCACACCCTGGAGTCCGACTCGCCGGTTGCTGGTTACGTCAACATCGGTACTGCGGTGTTTTTGCTGATCATTTTCGGCTACATCGCGTTTGTGTCGGTGGAGACTCTGCGCGGCCGTCCGCGTGCGACTGGCGCGGTGGTCCTCATTGAGGCGATTCTTGGCGGCGTGGCTATCTATATGTTCCGCGGCGGGGCGGTAACGCTCGGCGTGGCGACACTGATTTCGGTGGTGTTGGTGCTGGTCACCGTGTTCCACCCGCGTTCGAGGGCGTATAACGAGGCGCAGTATGAGGAGCGTAAGGCGCGCCGCTAATCGACGACACCGCTCACCCCTCCGGCCTCGCTAAACCTTGGCGTCGAGGACGACGATGTCGTCGCCACGCTTTTCCACAATGGTTGCGCCGGCGGAGGAGATGTGGACGGGGCCGGTGTAGCCGCCGCGGTCGACGGGGATGATCTCGTCGACCGCGTTTTTGTCCCAATCCACAACTGCGATGCCGTCCTGGGAGGCGTAGAGCAGGCGGTCGCCGGCGGCGAAGCCGGTGCCGAGTGCGCCTTGGAACACGCCGGTGACGCCGAGCCCTGCCGGCTCCATGAGCAGGAGAGAGTCGTCCTGCCAGTAGGACATGTGGTGGGGGAGGTCGGCGACGGGGAGGACGGCGATGGTGCCGTCGAGACGCTGTGGCTCACCCATTGCTGGCACCGAGGAGGAGCTGGTGTTGTTGCCTTCCTTGTCGTAGGCCAGGACCTGCTTCTTTGACGGGTCGTAGATCGCGGCGGCGTCTTGGGAGACGGCGACGAGGTAGGCCTGCGGGTCGATCTCAATGTTGGCGTCGACTTCGGGTTCGCGGGAGTCTTCCGGGGTTGCCTTTTGGATGCGGAGGAAGGTGCCGTCCCCACACGTTTCGGTCAGCGCGACGAGTTCGGTGCGGGTGAGTGCGGAGGTGATCACGCAGCCTGGGTTGGGCTGCATGTCGGATTCTTGCGGGGCTTCGATGTAGCCGTATTCCATGGTGCGCACCATGTCGGAGCGCCATACTTCGATGCGTTCGCTAGAGGCGTAGCCAATGCGGTCGTTCGAGGCCAGGCGCGTGACGTTTTCAGACGCCGGGGCGGATCGGGTGCCGGCGTATTGGCCGGTTTTCGTGTCGATGGCAACGACGTCGCCGCAGCCAGCGTTGTCGCGGTAGACAGCCACAACCTTGTCCCACGCCTGATCCATCAGGCACAGGTCGTTGGGGCGTTCGTAGGTCCAGACGGTCTCGCCCTCAGGGTTCGTCGCGGTCAGCGTGTGATCGTTGTAGGTAATGATCAAGCCGTTGGCTACGAGCGGTTGCGCGCGTCCGGAGGTGTCGGTGAGCCGGAAGCCCTCGCTTAGCGACGACGGCACCACCGCCAACTGACCAAAATCCTCCTGAGCTTCGGCTGCTGGAGAGAGATCAGCCTGGCGCACCGGGGCGGTGAAAAAGGCGGTGCCGACAAGCAATGCCGAAACGCCGGCGATGACACCGGTGGCAATGAGGTCGCGGCGGGTGCGACGCAAAGGCTTACTCAACGCCGTTTCCTTCCTGAACGCTTGCCCGGAGCCGCCGGGCGGGATGGACGGTTTGGTCGTGCCCCGAGCACTTTACGCGGGCGTCCGACATGGCCAGTAGCTGACTCCGGGAAACCGAACTCCTCCTGCAGTTCAGGGGAGGTGGAGAACCACTCGGGCAGGTTGGGTTTGCCCAGGTCGAGGTCTGTGTTGATCATGGACCACTTCGTCGCTTCGTCGTAGCCGACCAAGGTGACGGCCACGCCGGTGCGTCCTGCGCGGCCGGTTCGCCCGATGCGGTGGACATACGTCATGGGGTCGTCCGGGGTTTGGTAGTTGATCACGTGGGTGACGTCGTCGACATCAATGCCGCGTGCTGCGACGTCGGTGGCGACGAGGATTTCCACGTCGCCTCGTCGAAAAGCATCAAGCGCTTTCTCGCGCGCAACCTGGCCGAGGTCGCCGTGGACCGCGCCGACGGCAAAGCCACGGCCAGCAAGATCCTCGGCGAGATCCGCCGCCGAGCGTTTCGTGCGGGCGAAGATAATGGTGCGCTCGCGGCCCGGAGACTGCAGGATACGGGCGATGACCTCGGCTTTGTCCATGCGGTGAGAGAGGAACGCAACCTGACGGGTGGTGGCGTGGGTAGCGGAGGCATCTTCAGATTCGGCGCGGATGTGCACCGGCTTGTTCATCTTCGAACGGGCAAGGGACAGGATCGGGCCCGGCATGGTGGCGGAAAAGAGCATGGTCTGCGTTGTGCCCACGGCGGACCAGAGCTTTTCGATGTCCGGAAGGAAGCCCATGTCGAGCATCTCGTCGGCCTCGTCAAGCACGAGGATGGCGACCTTGTCCAGCACGAGAGCGCCACGGTCATGCAGGTCAATCAGGCGGCCAGGCGTGCCGACGACAATGTCCGCGCCCGCTTCGAGTGCCTCGAGTTGTTCCTCGTAAGGGCGGCCGCCGTAGACCGTGGCCACGCGCACCGGCGTGTGCACGGCAAGGCGTTCGATGTCCTCGCCGACCTGCACCGCAAGTTCGCGCGTCGGGGCGATGAGCAGTGCGCGCGGGGTGCCGTCGAGTTCTGCAATGTCTGCGTCGTCAAAGACGCGGTCTAGCACCGGCACACCGAAACCGAGCGTCTTACCCATACCCGTGCGGGCCTGGCCAATGATGTCGCGTCCGGCCAGCGCGATGGGCAACGTGAGCTCCTGAATGGAGAACGGGTGGGTGATGCCGTGGTCCGCAAGCGCGTCCACAATTTCAGCCGCAACCCCCAACCCGGCAAACGTCGTTTTCTTTGGCGCACGACGAGCAGCGCCACGTTGTTCACTCTCAGCTGCGTAGGGCACGCGTTCATCTTAGCTACCGGCCGTTACAATGGGGCCGTCCGCCAGCAGGTGGTTACGTTTAGCTATTGCACCTGCGGGCACACAAAGCGCAACAAGAAAAGGACAGTGAGCGAGAAAATGGATATCAAGATTGGTCTTGCAGACACCCCGCGCGAACTAGCGATCAAGCTTCCGGAGGGCCAGGAAGACATCTTTGCCACCGTCGAGCAGGCGATTGCGAACGGTCAGGCAACCTTCAAGCTGGAGGATGCCAAGGGCCACTCCTACCTGATCCGCACTGACCGCGTCGTTTACGTCGAGCAGGGCAGCACCACGGCCCGTAGCGTCGGCTTCATGCGCTAAATTACTCAGACATGGCACAACAGCAGGGCACTCCGTCTCACGGTGGGCGCCATAGTGAGCACCACGGGGGCGCTGAAGAGGACTTCGGCGACTGGTTTGATAGCTGGGGTATGGAGTCTGGCGACGACACCCCGCAGGGCACAAGCCGCGAAGAGGGACGTCTTGTCGCCTTTGCCCGCGAGTACGGGTGGCGCGCGTATGCGATCCCGGTGCTTGCGGTAATTACCGTGTTTGTCCTGCTGGACATGGTGCAAAACCCGGATGAGCAGGCGATCGGGACGGTCGCCGAGTCTGCGTCGGCTCCGGCCGGTGAAGCGGGCATGGCTGGTGCGGATGCGGATCAACCGAAGCCGCTGGAGCCTGCGAAGATCGCGGAAGGCATCTTTGACCCGCACGATCTGCCGCCGGGTGGCCCGTACACCACGACGGGTGAGGGCACGTTCTACGAGGTCGGCATCCCTGGTGCCAATGCGGGCCAGGGCACTGAGATTGTGGTGCGCTACATCGTCGAGGTCGAGCACGGCATCGACGCCTCCGGTTACGGCGGGGATCAGTCGTTTGCCCAGATGGTGGATGCAACGTTGATGGATCCGCGCGGGTGGACGAACGATCCGCGCTTCCGCTTCGAACACGTGTCGGCAGATCAGGATCCGACGCTGAAGATCCGTTTGACCTCTCTGGATACGACGGCGGAGCTCTGTGGTGCCGCGTTGGGTACGGAGACGAGTTGCCGTACTCGCATTACGGGCGAGGACACGGTGATTATTAACGAGTCGCGCTGGGTGCGCGGTGCCGTGCCGTTCCAGGGTGACATCGGTTCGTACCGCCAGTACCTGATTAATCACGAGGTGGGCCACGCTGTGGGCTTTGCGGAGCACGTGCCGTGCCCGGAGGCGAATGCGCTTGCGCCGATCATGATGCAGCAGACGCTGAGCCTGAACAATGCGCAGTTGCATGAGATGAGCCCGGAGGAGAACTACCCGAACAACGACGACACGTGCCGGCCGAACCCGTGGCCGTATCCGCGTCCGGCCGTGAATTAAGAAGGTGGTGTCGGTGGTTTCTTTGCTTAAGCCGATTCCGGCACATGTGCTTTCCGCATTCCAGATCGACGACATTGAGCCGGTTGCGGTCCCGCAATTTTGGAACAATGGCCTGCGCTTCGGGCGTGTTGTGTTGTCGCATGCGCGTGAGACGTCCGCGTGGTCTGGCAAGGCGCGTGAGAAGGCAGTGCCGGGGGAGGGGCTGCGCATTTCGCGTCCTGTGCGTGCGACGGATGGTCGCTTGATCGTTGCGGGGTATTGCGCGACTGAGTTCGCCACCGGTGAGCCGCGCGAGCGTGTCGATGAGGCGGTTGCAGCAGCATTGCTTTACGACGACGCCGTGGCCGGCATCGAAGCCCCCTCCGGCGAGCGCACCGGGCTGGTTGCCAATGCTGATCGGGCGGTGTGGCGCGAGGAGCACCTCGGGTCTGAGGGGGTAGTCGCGCACCTGGATTTCTTGTCGCATTTGCTGTTCGATGGCCACGCTGAGCCTGTGCTGACCGAGTTCGATCCGTCCGTTGGGTTGCGCCCGCGTGGTTTTACGGCAGCGCTGGTGATCGTCGATGGTCTGCTGGCCGGTGCTG
This sequence comes from Corynebacterium sp. HMSC034E11, assembly GCF_001835905.1. Taxonomy (NCBI): domain Bacteria; kingdom Bacillati; phylum Actinomycetota; class Actinomycetes; order Mycobacteriales; family Corynebacteriaceae; genus Corynebacterium; species Corynebacterium sp. HMSC034E11. Next base: position 24,936 of record NZ_KV826420.1, on the reverse strand, counting down.
TGGATCCGGACATTGTGGCGCGTTGGTCGCATATCCCCAGGCTGGACTGGTTGTTGGAGAAGGCGATCGAGTACCGTCGCCACACGACTCGCGGGCTCGGTTCGGATGTATGTTCGATAGATGACGTTGTTGAGATTGTCGTGTCGTACTGAACTGGCACAATCTCCTTTATGTTGTTTCCACACCCTTCACCAGTGCCTCCGGCAGCGTTAGAGCCGAAGGCGTACCTCGTGCCGCGCGAGCGCAACATCACCCCGCGGACCTGGGACAACCCGCTGCCTGAGGCCGGGTTGTGGAAGGTCACCGGCCGGCCCGGCTCAGGCGTGAGTAGTTTTCTTGTGGATACGGCGGCGGCCGCGGTGCGTCGTCACGCAGGCGCGGGGGACCCGGGTGGCATTTTGGTGCTGACGGACTCGAAGGAAACCGCCGGACGGCTGCGCTCGCAGTTGTCGGACACGCTGGCGCAGTCGGGGTTTGTTACCGATGAGCCCATGGTGCGCTCCGTGCACTCGCTGGCCTTTGCCATTTTGCGCTCGCATGTGGACGAAGAAATCCGCCTGATCTCCGGCGCGGAGCAGGACGCAGTGATCCGCCAGTTGCTCCAAGACCAAGATGAGGATGGTCGTGGCTCGTGGCCGGAGGATCTGCGCCCGGCGCTTCCACTGGTCGGCTTTGCCCGTCAGCTGCGTGACTTCCTGCTGCGTGCAGTGGAACGTGGTCTTGGCCCTGTCGAACTGGAGGAGCTGGGCAGCCGACATGGTGTGGGCATCTGGAGCGCGTCTGGCGAATTCTTGCGCGAGTACCAGCAGGTGATGGCGCTTTCGGGAGCGCGCAGGCTGTCCGCCTCGGAGCTGGTGGATCAGGCGGTGCGACTGCCACTGCCGCGCAGGTGGCACACGGTGATTGTGGACGATGCCCAGCACCTCGC
>NZ_KV826420.1:5153-23908 GCF_001835905.1 Corynebacterium sp. HMSC034E11 | reverse complement strand
CTGGTCAAGCGCCTGCTGGATCAGGCGGACTTGGGTGTGGTCGGCGGGGACGAGGAGCAGTCGGTGTTCCACTTCCGTGGTGCGTCGCCTGAGTTCTTCCGCACCCTTGGCGGGCTGGAGCACACCACGATTGACCTGGGGGAGTCCAAGCGCGATCCGCGTCGCAGCGTGGCAATTGCGCCCGATTCTGCAACGCAACTGGCGGCGGTGGCGGATGCGCTGCGCCGTGCCCACTTCGAACACGACGTGGACTACCGGGATATGGCGGTGATTGTCCGCTCGACCACGGGCATTGATCCGGTGCGCCGCGCGCTGTTGCGCTCTGGGGTTCCGGTGTCGCTCAACCCGACGGACCTGGTGCTTTCGGAGCAGCGCCTGGTGGCATCGCTGTTGCTGGGCATCCGGGCACTGTACGAGGAGCTCACGCCGAGCGAGTGGCGCGACCTGCTGCTTGGGCCTGTGGGTGGTGCGGATCCGGTAACGCTGCGTCGCCTCATTCGTGGGCTTCGCCGCTGGGCGCCTGAGCGTCGTGCCGAAGAGTCGCTGCGCGAGTTGCTGACGGATCCCGCCGGGTTGCCTGACTTTGATACGTGGTTGACCGACCGTGAGCTCGACATCCTCCAGCACGTGCGTGGCGTGCTTGACGCGGGACGTCAGGCCTACGCGGAAGACGGCAGCGTAGAAGAGATCCTTTGGGCGCTGTGGCAGGCCACGGGCCTGTCGAATCGCTTGTTGGCCTCGGCGCTGCGCGGTGGTGCGACGGGCTCGCAAGCGGACCGCGACCTAGATTCCGTCATGGCGCTGTTCGATGCTGCGGGCGACTACACGGAGCGCCGTCCCGCTGCCGGGGTGGAGTCGTTCGTGGACTTCATCCTGGAACAGGAACTGCCCACCGGTGTGCGCGACCGGCGCACTGCAACCCCCGATGCAGTGTCGCTGCTCACCGCGCACGGCGCTGTCGGGCGAGAGTTTCGCCGTGTCATCGTGGCGGGCGTGCAGGACGATACGTGGCCAAACCTGGGGGAGACCGGCTCGCTGTTCCGCCAAGAAGACTTGATCGACCTCGTGGATCATGACGTGGATCCGGACGTGCCGGTCTCCCACACCGTGGAGCGTCTGATTGAGGAACGCCGCCTGTTTACCGTCGCCACCACCCGCGCCACCGAATACCTGCTGGTGATTGCGGTTGACGACGAAGACGCGGAGAAAGAAGGCGAACCCTCCCGATTCGTCGAGGAATTCTGTGAAGACCACGGCCTCACCCCGGCACGCTTGCGGCTGAGTTCGGCATCGCAGGCGGATCTTGGCGACGACACCGAGACGCTCGTGCGCGTGCTCGCCCACGACGATCTGGTGGCGGAGTTCCGCCGGGTGCTCACGGATCCTTCGGCGGATGAGGCGACGCGCTCCCAGGCTGCCCGACAGTTGGCGCGCCTGGCGGACGCGGGTGTGCTTGGTGCGGACCCTCGGCAGTGGTGGACTACCACGATGGTGTCTACCAACGAGCCGCTGAGCGCCAGCCCGACGCTGTCGCCGTCGCGAGTAGAAGGCCTGCTGAAGTGCCCGATGAGTGAGGTATTGCAGCGCATGGTGGGCCTGGACGAGTCGATGGACATGGTCTACGGCGTGATGGGCCACGCCTACCTGGAAGCGCTCGGCCGTGGTGTGGATCCGGACGACGCGTTTAACGCCGTGATCGCCGCACGCAAGGAGGTCAGTGACGCACCTGCGTGGAAGGCGCAGCGCGACATCGAGGAGTTTGAGCGCTTGCTGGAGCGCACCCGCACCTGGCTAGAAACGAGCCGTGGCGCGTTTGAACAGGTCGCGGTGGAAACATCCGTTGACGTGCAAGTCAGCGACAACGTGCGCGTCCGGGGTCGTGTGGACCGCCTCGAGCGCGACGGCGATGGTGCGCTCTACGTGGTGGATCTAAAGACCGGTGCGACGGCGCCCACGAAGAAAGAGATCGGTGAGCACGCCCAGTTGCTTACCTACCAACTCGCGCTGGCTCACGGCACGTTCGACGGCGAGCGGGTCGTTACCGCACGCGGGGAGTCGGACATCACCGTGGGTGGTGCGATGCTGGTGTTCCCGAAGAAGGACACCAAGGCCATCACGGTGCTTGAGCAGGCTGCCAAGACACCAGAGGAGCTAGCAGAGTTCGCCGAGGCTATCGATACATTGCCCGCCGAAATGACAGGACCGACGCTGCTTGCCACAACGGGGAAGCATTGCGATCGCTGCAGTGTGCGCGCCTTGTGCCCGGTGCAGCCGGAAGGGGAGATGATTCACAATGCTTAACCAAGAACCCATGTCCCCGAAGCTGCTGTCGCGCTACCTCGGGCAGAAGTTCCCGCCGACGGACCAGCAGGCGGAGGTTATCGGTGCCCAGCCTGGCCCACTGCTGGTTGTCGCAGGTGCCGGCGCCGGCAAGACGGAGACGATGGCCGCGCGTGTGGTGTGGCTCGTCGCTAATGGCTTTGCACGCCCCGAAGAGATCCTGGGTCTGACGTTTACCCGCAAGGCCGCCCAGGAGATGAAGAAGCGCATCCGCGACCGCCTGGCCACGCTAGCGCAGAACCGCGACCTGGTTGCGCGCCTCGATCCGTCTGGGGAATTAGCCAAGCGTCTAGAGGTCATCGCACCGCAGGTGTCCACCTATGACTCGTATGCAGGCACCTTGATCCGTGAATACGGCCTGCTCGTGCCGGCGGAACCGGACGCGCGGTTGATTACGGATGCGGAGTTGCACGCCATCACCACCGAGGTGGTGAGCAACTACGCCGGTTCGTTGCTGCCGGACGGGAAGAACCGTGCACTTGGCAGCGTGGTGCAAAACGTGCTCAAACTCATCACCGCGATGGGCAACGAACTTGCCACCCCGGAGTGGGTCACAGAGCACGCCCACGACTTCCTTGCAGAGACGGAGTCGTACCCCTCGGCGAGCAAGATCGAGTTTTCGAAGATTCTGCAGGGGTGGCGCGATATCCAGAAGGAGCGCGTGAACTACCTGCCGCTCGCACAGGCAGTGAACGAGGAGCTGCGTAAACGTGGTGTGATCACGTTCAACGAACAGATGTCTATCGCGTCTGCGTTGGCACGTGATCATGCGGTGGTGGGGGCGTCGCAACGCAATCGCTTCCGCGTGGTCATGCTGGACGAGTACCAAGACACCTCGCACTCCCAGCGCGTGTTGCTGCGCAGCCTTTTCGGCGAAGCGCAAGATCCGGGCCTGACGGTCACAGCGGTGGGCGATCCGATGCAGGCGATTTACGGCTGGCGTGGCGCGACCGCGGCGAACCTGCAGGCGTTCGTAGAGGACTTCCCGCTTGAAGGCGGCTCACCAGCGCCGAAGTTGCAGTTGACCACCTCGTGGCGCAACCCGCCTGAGGTGCTGGATCTGGCCAACGGGGTGTCCGATGCGATCCTGGGCACCGACGAGACAAAGCGTGCCGTGGCACCGTTGGCGCCGCGCCCGGGGGCGGATGCTGGCGATGTCACGCTCGGGTTCTTTGGCACGCAGGCCGAAGAGATCGAGTTCGTCGCCGATGAGCTGGCGAAGACATACGCCCAGGCCCAGGAGGCCGAGGAGCCGTTTTCGGCGGCCACGCTTGTGCGCAAGAACAAGCACTCGCAACTCATCGCCGCAGCACTCGAGGCCCGCGGTGTGCCCTACGAAATCGTTGGCCTGGGCGGGTTGCTGGACGTGCCGGAGGTCGCCGATACGGTTGCCGTGGCCACGATGCTTGTGCGTCCCGACGACACCGCGGCAGCACTGCGTGTCCTCGGCGGGCCTGCAGTTGGGTTGGGCCTTGCGGACTTGCGTGCGCTGGCATCGCGCGCGAACAACCTGCGTGGCGCCGAGGAGCACCGTGAAAACACGCAGCGTATCAGCGACCCCTACACCCACCTGGTCAACCAACTCGAAGAAGCCATTGCCCAAGCCGACGACATCAAGGCGCGCACCGACCGCCCAGAAGGACTCACGGATGCGCTGGCGGATCTCGGCGAGCCGGAACGCTACAGCGAAGAAGGCCTGCAGCGCATGCGCGATACGACCGCCAAGCTGCGTTGGCTGCGCACCCACAGCCTGGGCAAGCGCTTAAGCGACCTGTTCGCGGACATCATCCACGTCTTCGGCATCCGCACCGAGGTGCTCTCCCGTCATAGCGCGACGGGCGCGGTGCATCTGGATCGACTGTTGGAGGAGGTAGCCAATTACCCCGGCGCAGGCCTCGATGGGCTGCTGGACTACTTCGAGCTCGCCCGCGAGCACGAAGACAGCCTGACTCCGGGTGCGGTGGCGGTGAAGGACGACCGGGTGCAGATCATGACTGCCCACAAGGCGAAGGGCCTGGAGTGGGACACCGTCGCGGTACTGCATGCCGATTCGGAGACGTATAAGCCGAAGACGGAAACCTTCCTCACCTTCGTGCAGTTCCTGCCTACGGAGACCTACGGCGATCCGGAGATCTTCCCGGAGTTCGGCGAGGTGGACACGCGCACCGACTACCAGAAGGCGGGCGAGGCGTGGAAGAAGCACGTCACCGCGGACCTGGCGGAGGAAGCAGCGCGTCTGTTCTATGTTGCGGTGACGCGTTCTGGCGGGAAACTCATCGTCACCGGTTCGCGCCGTAGGTCTGACGTGGTCAAGGAAGCGGCGCCGTACGAGCACTTCGCCACCATGCGCGACGTTGTCGCACCCGAGTGCGTGGTGGTCTGGAACGACGGCACGGATGCTGAAGCAGACAGCGATACCGACGCCAGCGCCGACGCTCTTGTCGACGACGGCGAGCGCACCGGCCGCTGGCCAAACTACGCCCCGCTGGCCACGGACGAAGCAGCCGCGCAGGCGGTCAACGCCGCGCGCGAGAACCTGCCAAAGTTCGTAGACGGCGAACTGTTTACCCTCTGGGAGCGCGACGTCTCTGCACTCATCGAAGAACACGAGCAGGCCCAGGCCGGCGACGTCCCGGTGGTCATGCCGGGCGAACTGACCGCGTCCGATGTGGTGGCGCTCAAGGCCGACCCGGTGCAGTTCGCGCGCCGGGCACGCCGCCCAGTGCCGTTTAAGCCGAACACCTACGCCAAGCGCGGTACCGCCTTCCACGAGTGGTTGGAGGAGTTCTACGGTGCACGCCCGTTGCTGACCGAAGACGAACTTCCCGGCGGGGATGAGGCTGAGGTGGATCGCGCGATACTCGAGCGGCTCAAGCGAAACTTTGAGGCCAGTGAGTGGGCGTCGCGCACCCCGACGTTTGTGGAGCATCCCTTCGAGCTCGCCGTGGGCGAGGGCGTGGTCCGCGGACGTATGGATGCCGTCTTCGAGGATGTGGACGGCTGGACCGTCGTGGACTGGAAGACCGGCGAGAAGCCGAAGCGGGATGCGATGGAAGCGGCGCAGTTGCAGCTTGCGGTTTACAAGGCGGCTTGGGAGCGTATCTGTGGTGACGGTCGTCCGGTTCGCGCTGTATTTTTCTACGTGCGCACCGGTGAGACGTATGCTCCGCGTAGTCTGCCCGATGCGGCAGAACTCGAAGAGCTACTCAGCAGATCTGCTGAAGGCAAGGGTAAGGACGAAACGGAATGAAACTGCGCAGGGTTTTTACGCTGAGCGCGAACGCCGCGGATCAAACGGCGATCCCGGTGCACCACCTGCTCGATGTGGTCAGTATCCCGGCCCTCGAGCGGGCGACGCCGTGGTCGTTGATCGCGCGCCGGTTCGGCTACGCCCTGCTGCTTATCGTTGCCGTCGCGATCGTCGCGTTCATTGATCGCAATGGATACTCCGAGCCGTTGACGTTCATTGACGCGTTGTATTACTCGGCGGTGACCCTGTCTACCACGGGCTACGGTGATATCACTCCGGTGACGCAGTCGGCCCGAGTCATCAACATTTTCTTCGTCACTCCGGCCCGTGTGGCCTTCCTGATGCTCCTCGTCGGTACGACTTTGTCGGTGCTGACGGAGGATTCCCGTAAGACGCTGCAGATCCAACAGTGGAGGAATACCGTGCGCAACCACACCATCGTTATCGGCTACGGCACGAAGGGCCGCTCGGCGGTCGACGCATTGGTGGCAGGCGGTGCGTCGCCGTCGTCGATTGTTGTCATCGACCCGGACCCAGCTGCGCTTGCCGTCGCGGAGAAGCACGGTTTGGTCACGGTGCACGGCAATGGCACCAAGTCGGACGTGTTACGCATTGCGGCGGTGAGCCGTGCGCGTTCGGTGATCGTGGCACCGTCTTCGGACGATACGGCTGTGCTGATCACGCTGTCGGTGCGTGAGTTGGCGCCGAGTGCCATGATCGTGGTCAGCGTGCGAGAGGGTGAGAACCAACACCTGCTTATGCAGTCGGGCGCGGACTCTGTGGTGGTCTCCTCCGAAACGGCCGGACGTCTGCTTGGCATCGCAACGGTGACCCCGCCCGTGGTGGAGATGATGGAGGATCTGCTCAGCCCAGACGAAGGCTTCGCGGTGGCAGAGCGTCAGATCGCGGACGACGAGGTTGGTGCGAACCCGCGCCACCTGGCCGACATCGTGCTTGGTGTGGTGCGCTCCGGTGAGCTCTACCGCATCGATTCCCCCGAAGCAGAAACGGTCGAGCCGGGCGATCGTCTCCTGTACGTGCGCATGAACACCCCGGATATCCGCCGCCAGGCGGAGAAGGCAGTGCGTGATGACGATTGATCTGAGCGTGCTTGATAGCGACCAACGTGTCGCCGCCGAAGCACCCCGCGGACCCGTGTGCATCCTGGCGGGTGCTGGCACGGGTAAGACGAGGACGATTACGTATCGCATTGCCAACCTGATCGATCGCGGCACGGTCGCCCCGAACAAGGTGCTCGCCGTGACGTTTACCCAGCGCGCGGCAGGGGAGATGCGCGACCGTCTGCGCACCATGGGTATCGGGGGAGTGCAGGCGCGCACGTTCCACTCCGCGGCCATGCGGCAGTTGCAGTACTTCTGGCCGCAGATCGCCGGTGACCTGCCGTGGCGGCTTTTGGATAACAAGTTCCCGTTGGTCGCCCGCGCCGCGCGCGCCGGTGGGCTGGATACAGGCAAGGAAATGGTGCGCGACCTGCTTAGCGAGATCGAGTGGGCCAAAGCCAGCGTGATCGGCCCGGAGGATTACGCCGCACGCATCGCCGATACCCCGCGCACCCCGCCGACGGATCCGCAGCGCGTGGCCCAGGTGTACCGCCTCTACGAGGAGGCGAAGACGAGCCCGGATGGCATGCTGCTCGATTTCGACGACCTGCTGCTCCACGTCGCCGGCGCGCTTGAGAACGCACCCGCGGTGGCGGAGGAGTTCCGCGCCCAGTACCAGACCTTTGTGGTGGACGAGTACCAAGACGTCACCCCGCTGCAGCAGCGCGTGCTGGAGGGCTGGCTGGGTGATCGCGACGACCTGACCGTGGTGGGCGATGCCAACCAGACCATTTACTCGTTTACCGGTGCCACCCCGGATTACCTGCTGAACTTCTCGCGCACCTACGAGCACGCCACGGTGGTGAAACTGCAGCGCGACTACCGTTCCACGGTAGAAGTCACCGAGTTGGCCAACACTGTCATCGGCAAGGCCAAGGGGCGTGTCGCGGGTACTCGCCTGGAACTGGAGGGCATGCGCGGGCGCGGTCCGGCGCCACAGTTCAACGGTTACGACGACGAGCCGTCTGAGGCTCGCGCCGTGGCCCGCGCGATCAGGCGTTTGCTTGATGACGGCGTCCCCGCCCGCGAAATCGCCATCCTGTACCGCATTAACTCCCAGTCCGCAGCGTTCGAAGCGGCGCTGGCCGATGCGGGCATTGCCTACCAAGTCCGTGGCGGGGAAGGCTTCTTCCACCGCGCGGAGGTCCGCGAAGCCATTTCGGCGCTGGTCCGTGCCGCGCGTCGTACGGATCTGCCGGACGATCCGGTGGCGGTTGCTCGCGCCGCGTTCGCACCCATCGGCCTGACCCAGACCGAACCCGAGGGCGCCCAGGCTCGTGAGCGCTGGCAGTCACTCAGCGCGCTTGTGGATCTCATCGAGGAGATCGTCCGCACCCGAGAAGCCGAGGATCTCCCGCAGGTGTTGCGCTCGTTGCGCCAGCGCGCAGAGGCCAAGCAGCCACCCGCTGTGGACGGGGTGACCCTGGCCAGCCTGCACGCCGCGAAGGGCCTGGAGTGGGACGCAGTATTTCTCGTTGGCCTGGTGGAGAACACCTTGCCGATCTCGCACGCGATCAAGGCCGGCGACGACCAGATCGAAGAAGAACGCCGCCTGTTCTACGTCGGGGTGACGCGTGCGCGTGAGCACCTGCACTTGTCGTGGTCGCTGTCGCGCCAGGAAGGTGGGCGAAAGAACCGGTCGCGGTCGCGCTTCTTGGACGGCATCGCACCGGAACTTGATGTGGAGCGCTCCCCGGAACGCCTCAAGCGCAACCGCCGCTGCCGCGTATGCGGCAACCCGCTGTTCAGCCCACCAGACAAGGCGCTCGGACGCCACGAGGAGTGCGAGCCGAGTTACGACGAGAACGTGCTCGCCGCCCTGAAACGCTGGCGCCTCGACGTCTCACGCGCAGCGGGACGCCCGGCTTACATGGTGTTCTCGGATGTGACACTCATGGCAATCGCCGAGGCCATGCCCGCAAACGAGACGGAACTGCTTGGCATCTCCGGCATTGGGCCGGTGAAGGTGGAGGAGTACGGCGCGGGCGTGCTGGCAACGCTTGAGGAGCACCGCCACTAAGGCAGCCCCAGCCGCGCCAGCCCAGCCGCGCCAGCCCAGCCAGCGCTAGAAGCACATCGGGCAGTCTGGGTGCGACGGCACCTGCCGCGCCAGAACAGGTGAAGGCGCGAACGGGTCCGCGACCACCACGTCACCAGCCACAGGCGTCGGCGCCGACACCCCGGGCGGGTCGGGCGCACCGGCAAGCCTGCCCGCCACCGTCGCTGCCGCCACCGCACCGGCCGCCAGGGAAACCGGCTCGGCGGCGATTGCCGGCGGGAGGTGCTCCTCCACCTGGTCGATGTTTGGGTCCCGGTCCAAAAGGTACAGCCGGGCGCACACCGGGCACGGCCCAGACGGAGCGCACACAGGGCCGACGACCACGCGCGCGTCGAACTGCGTCACCGGCACCACAGGGCCACGCCGGCCACGGGTCGCGGCGGCGATCTGATCCACCTCGGCAGCACAGTTCACGGCAAGCACCGGCAGGTGCGGCTCGTGATCGAGCAGGAACTTGCTCACCGACTCGTCCTTCATCGGGCTGCGCGTCACCACACCACGGCGCGACAGCAGCAGCGTGATCTGGGAGGCCAGCGCGTCGCGCCCCACCACCAGCACTTGTGGGGTGGTGGTGGGGATGAGGAGCCGGTAGGTGATGAGGTCGTCGATAAGACTGCGCGCACGCGCCTCACCGAGATGCACCGTAAGGGCTGCGACAACGGTTTTGAGCATCCGCGGATGCGTCAGTGAGTCGAGGACCGTGACCACCTCGTCGGCGCTGGGCACGGTGATGAGCCCGGTGCGTGTCGCGTCTGCCCCGAACTGGATCGTTTCTGGCGCGCGTACGAAAACGCGGACGCCGCGCGCGAGTTGTATGCGTGTGTGTTCTTGGATTGCCACGTGTGTTCCACCCCCGCGTCGCATCCTACAATGTTGCGCTATGTCTGGGATGCAATATCGCGTGATCCGCTCCGCCCGTCGTGCGAAGACGGTGCAGGCCAGGGTGGTCGGCGGGGTGGCGGAGATCCGCATTCCGGCGCACTTCACCAAAGCGCAGGAGCGCGAGATGGTGGAGCAGATGCTGGCCAAGTTGGAGAAGAAAACGTCGACGCGTTTGCTTGACGACGACTCCCTACGCACCCGCGCCGAAACCCTGAACAAGGAAATTCTGCAGGGGCGGGCAACGATTGGGTCGGTGCGGTGGGTGTCCAATCAGAACACGCGCTGGGGCTCCTGCACCGTATCGACAGGTGATATCCGCATCAGTGATCGGCTGCGCGACGTGCCCGCCTACGTGCTGGACGCGGTGCTGGTGCACGAGTTAACGCACACCTTCATCCCGAACCATTCGAAAGAGTTCTACGCCTGGGCGGATCGGGTGCCCAAGGCGGAGCGCGCCCGCGGGTTTTTGGAGGCCTACCAGCGCTACGGCTAGCCCAGCCCCGCCGCGCGGCCAGGCAGCGCCTACAGCTCGGTGCCGTCCTGGCTGCCGTCGTCTTTGCCGTCGCCGTCTTCGCGCTTCAACTCGGGGTTGTTGCGCAGTTCTTCTTCCAACTTGGCAAATTCGTTGTCCAGGTCGGTGTCGGGGGTGTCGTCGAGAAGCGTGTCGATGAAGGACGCCGGGTTGTCCAGCTGCTCGCTGGACGGCAGGAGGTCGGGGTGCTCCCAGACGGCGTCACGACGATCCACGCCCACAGCAGTGCCTGCGCGACGCCACAATTCGGCGGCCTCGCGGGTGCGCGGTGCTGCGAGTTCGATACCGACGATGTTGGCAAAGGCCTGCTCAGCAGACCCGCCGGTGGCGCGGCGGCGTGCCCACGCCTCGGCGAGTTGCGGGGTGGTGGGGATGCGTTCGCTGAGGGCTTCGTCGACGACGACGTCAACCCAGCCTTCAACAAGCGCGATCAGGGTCTCCAAGCGGGACGTAGAGGCGGCGTTGCGGGTGCCCACGCGCGGGGAGAGGTCCTCGTCTTGCAGGCGCTGCATGGCCTCCTGGATCTGTGCAGGATCGCCACCATCCAGGTTCAGGTCGCGGACGGCCTCTTCGATGTGGGAGGTGTCAATCTGCAGGCCGGCGGCGTATTCCTCCACGGAGGACACGAGGCGCTCGACCAGCCACGGCACGTTGCGGAACAGGCGCTGGCGTGCGGCCTCGCGTGCGGCGATGTAGACCATCACTTCCTGGCCCGGCAGGTCCAGGCCCTTGGAAATCTCCGCGATGTTGCGCGGCAGGACCGCACCGATGCCGGCGGGTGCGACAGGCAGGCCGAAGTCGGTGCCGGTCAGCGCCTGCTGGGCAAGATCGCCCAGTGCGTGGCCCAACTTCATGCCGAACTGCATGGAGTTCATCTGGTTAACCATGCTGACCATCGGGCCCATCATCTCGCGGGCCTCTTCGGGCATGGTGTCTAGCTGGGCGCGCGCCATGTTGGCGGCGACCGGGTTGACCAGGCGCTTCCACATCGGCATGGTCTGCTCCAGCCAATCTTGGGCGTTCCAGGCCTTGGCCTGTGCCTGGCTGGCGGGCAGTGCGGTGGCACCGTCGAGCCAGAGCTCCGCTAGGCGGAAGGACTCCTCGGCGGCGCGGGAGTCTGCCTCGCTGACCGGGTTCACCCCGGCGATGCGCTGGCGAGCCATGCGGGCGGCCAGGTCGAAGTTGACGGCGTCGCCGTCCTCCTGGGCGTTCATGGAGGAGCCCATGCCGGAGAGCATTTGGCCGAACTGATTCAGGATGTCGCCAAGCCCGCCAGCACCAGCGCCACCAGCGCCACCAGCGCCGCCGGGGCCACCGAATCCACCGAACCCGCCGGACCCAAAGTTTCCGCCGAAACCGAAGGCCGCAAACGGGTTGGTCGGCTCGCCACGCCCGTTGTCGTTGTTGTTGCCCCCGTTGTCCCTGCCCTCGTTGTCGTCGTTGCCGTCGTTGGGAAAGGAGAATCCGAATCCGTTACTCATAGGCGCCACAATACAGCTGCACAACGGCGCGGGTTGGAGCTGCTGGTTGCTGCGCTAACATGTCCCACCATGACGAACGCGCAAACACCAGCGGACGCGGCTGAAGAAACGCCCGCGACCAAGACAGCGAATAAGCGTTTTTCCACGCTGGTGTGGGGAGCTGCACCTATTGCGTTGCTTGCGGTGGGGATGACGATGGATCACATTCCCGGCACGGACATCAAGCTCACGGTGCCGTACGCGGCGGAGGGGCCGGGCCCGACGTTTGACACGCTCAGTGAGATCCAGGGCACGCCCGTGGTGGACATCGAGGGTGCTGAGACCCTCGACACCGGTGGGCAGCTGAATATGACCACGGTGTCGGTGCGGACGAACATGACGTTGGGACAGGCGTTGGCGCGCTGGGCGGTGACGAAGGACACGCTGGTGCCGATCGAGCAGGTGATGCCAGCGGATCGCAGCGAGGAAGAAACGCGCGAGTTTAACCAGCAGATGTTTGTCGCGTCGGAGGCGTCGGCGACGGTTGCGGCGATGCACTATCTGGGCAAACCCACAACGGTGAACATCCATGACGTGGTCAAAGGCGCTGCCGCGGACGGGATCTTGCAGCAAGGCGACACGATCCTTGCCATCGACTCCACTCCGGTAGCCAAGCCGAGCGCGGTCCAGGACGTGGTCTTTGCCAAAAAGCCCGGCGAGACGGTGGATGTGACCATCAGCCGCGACGGCAAGGAAGAGACGAAGACCATCGAGCTGAAGGAGAATCCGCACGAAAAGGGCAAGCCGATGCTTGGCATTCTCATGGATTCTGAGCCCGCCGATGGCCTGAAGGTGCACTACAACCTCAACGACATCGGTGGTCCGAGTGCGGGCATGATGTTCTCGCTGGCGGTGATTGACAAGTTGACGCCAGGCGAGCTCAACGGGGGCAAGTTCGTTGCCGGTACCGGCACGATTAACGACGACGGCGAGGTCGGCCCCATCGGCGGCATCACCCACAAAATCCGTGGCTCGCGCGATGAGGGCGCCGAGTTGTTCCTCGCGCCGAAGGGCAATTGTGATGCGGTGAAGCGGGCCGACGCTGGTGATATGACCGTCGCTGCCGTGTCTACCCTCCAGGAGGCAGTGGACGCGATGGAGGCGTTCGCCGCAGGCCGCGACGTGCCAACCTGCGACGGCTAAGGGCTAGGGCTTCTTCGCCAGGCCGAGGTCGTAGATCCGCTGGCGCGGGTCCTCCTGGTCGGAGGAGATCAGTTGCTGCATGACCAGGCCTTCGCGGTTATCCACCACGGTGATGATCGCGGATGTGCCCAGCGTGGACCAGCCGACTACGCGGTCGCCGGAGTCTTCCACCACGCGCGAGGAGCGCAGCTCCGTGAGCAGTTGGGTCGAGGAGGCCGCCTTCGATTCGGAGTCGAAGAATTGGAACTGGCCGATCTCGTCGCCCTGGCAGTCATAAGAACCGCTGATCCCGCCGGCGCCGCAGCCTTCGAACTGGTCGAAGAACTCCTCAGGCGCAAGGGAGGCGAAGCGCTCGCGTACCTTCTCCAAGGTTGCCTCCGCAGACGAGTCCGCTTTCTCCCGCTTCGAGGAGCTTGTGCTTGTCGACGACACCGTCTCGGAAGCAGACTCAGACGCAGACTCCGACTCCGACGCCGTGCCAGATTCAGACGCAGCGATGGTAGTTGTCACGGAGGTGGTCGTTTCAGGCGTGGTCGTCTCCGAATCCGAGGAGGTGGTTGGGTCCTCGCTGATGTACGACGTCGAGATGGGGCTGCTGGTCGCGTTGGCCTCGTCGTTATCGCCACCACCACAGGCGGCGAGAGACAGCGAGCCGACAAGGACAGCGGAGGCGATTGCGCGGCGGGACACAGACACGGTCAGAAGCTCCTTGGGTTGGGTTTCGGCTGTCTAGCTTAAACCAGGTCGTCCGGGTCCTGCTCAAGGCCGTAGCGCAGCGCAGCGATCACACCCGGGGCGACATCCGGGCCGCCACGCAGCTCAATGTCGTCCTGGGCGAAGGGGCCGCGCTCCTCCAACTCCTCATCCGTCAGGCGCATCTGCAGCAGGGTCTGCTCGATGTCTTCGGTACGCAGCACGCCGGAGAACAACCGCGCCGGGCGCGCCTCGGCATCCGCCGGGGCAGAGGCGTCGCGGAAGAGGATCTCCTGCGCCAGGATCACGCCTTCCACCTCACGCGGCCAGGCCAGACGGGTGACGTACTCGCCGAGCTCCTCGGAACCGGGCAGGATATTCTCCGGCAATTCCTGCACAACCAGGGTGAGGGGGGAGGAGTCGTCGAGGGTGCCCAGCTCGTCGACAAGCAATTGCGTTGGCACCAGACCGAAGAGGGTAGGCGGGGCGTCCCAACCTTCGGCGTGGACGAAATCGACGGCCTCCATCATGGCCTTATTCAGGGCTTGTTGTTCGCGCACGGGAACCTTTCCGGATTGTTGGCCGTTAAACTTTCTAGGCTGTAATGCACATAGACGTTGGACAACACTATTCCTAAGGAGCAGGCTTGGCTACCCGCCTCACCCGGCCACAACCACGGTCGCAGAAACCGAATAAAGGCCTCATGGTCACACTCGGTGTACTCGCCGCACTTTTCTTCCTCCTGCCAGTGCTGATCGGTATCTATACCGATTTTCTCTGGTTTGGGGAGGTTGACTTCCGCGGTGTTTTCAACCGAGTGATCCTCTTCCGTGTCGTGCTGTTTGTCATCTTCGCGCTGCTTGGTGCAGCCGTCGCATGGGCAGCGGCACGGATTGCGTGGCGTGGCAGGCAACAAGACAGCGGCGATATTTTCGGCGAGACCTCGCAGCAAGCGCAGTACCGCGCCGCCGTGCAAGACGGTGTGAAGGGGCTGCTGACCTGGGTGCCGGTGATCGTGGGCATCATGTCTGGTCTTGCTGGCCAGCGCATGTGGCGTGTGTTCATGATGTGGTTCAACGGTGGGGACTTTGGCACCACCGACCCGCAGTTTGGCAAGGATCTTGGCTTCTACGCGTTTAGCCTGCCGGCAATCTCTGCGATTGTGGGCACGCTGTCCATGCTGCTCGCCGTGGCATTTTTGATCGGTGCGGTGGGCCACTACATGCTCGGTGGCATCCGCATTGGCAACAACGTCACCGGAGTCAAAGGCATGGTGTCCAAGCCGGCACGCATCCAGCTCGCCGTCACCGCAGGCCTGTGGATGCTGACCAAGGCCGTGACCTACTGGCTGGACCGCTACTACCTGCTATCCAGCCAGAATGACATCTTCACCGGTGCGTCCTACACCGCGGTCAACGCGATGCTGCCCGCGAAGATCATCCTCACCGTCATCGCTGTGGTTGTCGCAGCGGCGTTTTTCGCCTCCATCGTGTTCAAGGACTTCCGCGTCCCAGTGCTGGCAACGGTGCTCATGCTGGTGTCCTCCATCGTGGTGGGCAACGTGTGGCCGGCGCTTTTGGAGCAGTTCTCGGTCAAGCCGAACCGTCAGGCCAAGGAATACGAGTACATCGGCCGCAACATCGAGGCCACCCGCGAGGCATACGGGCTGACCGATGACAAGGTCACCTACATGGAGAACTGGGGCGGCAACACCTCGAATGCCGATGTGGCCAAGGACGAGGCGACGATTTCCAACCTGCGCCTGCTGGACCCGGACATCATTTCCCCGACGTTTACCCAGAACCAGCAGCTGCGTAACTTCTACGGCTTCCCAGACCAGCTGGCCATGGACCGCTACGAGGTCGACGGCCAGATGCGCGACTACGTTGTCGCCGCGCGTGAGATGGACCCGAACGCGCTGAGTGAAAACCAGCGCGACTGGATTAACCGCCACACCGTGTACACCCACGGCAACGGCTTTGTCGCAGCGCAGGCCAATACTGTCGACGAGGCCGCGCAGGACGCCGGCTCCACCCGCGGTGGCCTGCCAATCTTTACCGTGTCCGACCTGCAGGCCAACGCCGCCGCCAAGGAGGCCGGCGAGGCTGAAGAGCTGGGCATCAAGGTAGAAGAGCCGCGCATCTACTTCGGCCCGGTGATCGCCTCTGCGCAGGATGGTCTGGACTACGCCATTGTGGGCGATAACGGCCAGGGCCCGGTGGAGTACGACACCGACAACTCCACCTACACCTACACCGGCAAGGGCGGCGTGGACATCGGCAACCCGATCAACCGCGTGGCCTACGCCGTGAAGTACCAGGAACTGAGCTTCCTGCTGTCCGACCGCGTTGGTGGCAACTCGAAGGTGCTCTACGACCGTGACCCGCGCAAGCGTGTGGAAAAGGTCGCACCGTGGCTGACCACCGACTCCAAGACCTACCCGGCTGTTATCGACGGCCGCGTGAAGTGGATCGTGGACGGCTACACCACCCTGTCCCAGCTGCCGTACTCCACGCGTACTTCCCTGCAGGACACCACGCAGGACGCGCTGAATCCGGACGGCACCACCCAGCGTCTGATCACCGACAACGTCGGCTACATCCGCAACTCCGTCAAGGCCACCGTTGATGCCTACGACGGCACCGTGGACCTCTACGCGTTCGACGAGTCCGACCCGGTACTCAACGCGTGGATGAAGTCCTTCCCGGGCACCGTGCGCCCGAACTCGGAGATCTCCGACTCCTTGCGTGACCACCTGCGTTACCCGGAGGATCTGTTCAAGGTCCAGCGTGACCTGCTGGCGCGCTACCACGTGGATGACCCGGGCGTGTTCTTCAACAACGACGCCTTCTGGTCTGTGCCGAACGACCCGACCGCACCGGAAGGCCGCGACCAGCTGAACCAGCCGCCGTACTACGTGGTGGCCGCTGACCCGGAGACCAATAAGCCGTCCTTCCAGCTGATCACCCCGTTCCGTGGCCTGAACCGCGAGTTCCTGTCCGCACACATGGCGGTGTCTTCTGATCCGGAGACCTACGGCAACATCACCGTGCGCGTCCTGCCGACGAACACCCAAACCCAGGGTCCGAAGCAGGCTCAGGACGCCCTGATGTCCTCCGACCAGGTGGCGCGTGACCGCACCCTGTGGGAGGGGACGAACGATCTGAAGAACGGCAACCTGCTCACCCTGCCGGTGGGCGGCGGCGAGATCCTCTACGTCGAGCCGATCTACTCGCAGCGCAAGGACCAGGCCTCGGCCTTCCCGAAGCTGTTGCGCGTGCTGGTGTTCTACCGCGGCCAGGTGGGCTACGCCCCGACCGTGTCCCAGGCGCTGAAGCAGGTGGGTATCCACTCTGACGCAGCCCAGGAAGTCGAAGTGGTGGACGAAAACGCACCACAGGGTGAGGCTGAAACTACCCCCGCTGAGGAAAACAAGGAAGCCACACCGGAGGGTGATAACGCGCCGAAGGTAAACCGTGACGAGGCCCTGAACAGGATCAATGATGCTCTTCGTAACCTGGAGAGTGCCCGCAACGGCTCCTTCGAGGAGTACGGTCGCGCCATCGACCAACTCGACCGTGCAGTGGCTGAGTACCAGAAGGCGCAGTAACGGGTTATAGTTATCTCGTCCCCCCAGGACCGGGTGCATCGCGCGAAGTGGGCGCGCGATGCACCATTTTTGTATCTAGCATGGTGTTCACAACCAACTCTTTGAGAGAAAGGCTGGATAGACCATGGGACGTTTTGACGGAAAAGTAGCGCTTGTGACCGGTGGTGCATCGGGAATGGGCGCAGCAGACTGCAAACTCTTCGTCGAAGAAGGCGCAAAGGTTGTCATCGCTGACCTCAACGAAGAGATCGGCGGGGAACTGGCAAACGAGCTCGGCGACAACGCAATTTTTGTGAAGCTCAACGTTGCCGACGAACAGGACTGGAAGGACGCCATCGCGGCGACGAACGAGGCGTTCGGCCGCCTGGACATCTTGGTGAACAACGCCGGCATCCTTCAGATGACGGGCGTGGAGGACACCACCCTGGAGCAGTTCCAGAAGATCATGGCCGTCAACGTGGACGGCGTGTTCTTGGGTATGAAGTACGCCATCCCGGAGATCCGTAAGCAGGGCGGCGGCGCGATCATCAACATGTCGTCCACCGCAGGCCTGGAAGGCCAAGTCAGCGCGACCGGCTACGTGGCATCCAAGTGGGCAGTGCGCGGCATGACCAAGACGGTCGCCGCCGACGTTGCTGACGAGAACATCCGCATCAACTCCGTCCACCCGGGTGCAATTGCAACCCCGATGACGGCAGATTCCCTTGTAGAGGGTGCACCGCTTCCGCTCGCAGCAGCGAACCGTCCGGGCCGTGCCGAGGAGGTTGCGAAGACGGTGCTGTTCCTCGCGTCCGATGACGCGTCCTACATCAACGGCGCAGAGATTGCTGTCGACGGCGGCCTGACCCTGGGTGCCTCGAAGCACATCTACGGCATCCTCGGCCAGCTCGCTGCCCAGCAGTAACGGCAGTAGTAGCGGTAGCTGCAGTAGTAGGGAAGCCCCGATAATTGGATCGCACCAAACCGTCGTGAACAGGCGGTTTGGTGCTCTCTGTCGGTGTATGTATAGTAAGTCCACGTTGCTGGTTACGGCGACAGGCGAAAATCACATATTGCGCCCGACGCGGGGTGGAGCAGCTCGGTAGCTCGCTGGGCTCATAACCCAGAGGTCGTTGGTTCGAATCCAGCCCCCGCTACTAAGATAAGGCCCCTACCAGTGGAAACGCTGGTAGGGGCCTTCTTCATTTTGTGATCGGATCGCCATTTGGTGCACTAGCTGGTGCACTAGGGTCAAAATCCTGCACCAAACGGAACTGCGACGCTCCAACGACGCGGCGCAGGTTTTCGGTGCATTGCTTAGTGATTGCTAGGACGGCAGCAACGAAGGAACGCCACGGGAGTCGGCAGTTCGAGGAAAGCAACTGCGAACTGCTGTGCAAGTCTCACAACCGCGCCAAAGGTAACGCTTAACCAGCGGCGACGCGGGGATCTAACAATGCTGCGTCGCTAGCGCTCGCACCCAGCGAGCGAGCATCAGGCTGCGCTAGCGACGCCGAGCGCACAAAGGCACTGCACTGCGGGGATACGCCTGCGACCGGCAGAGCCGGACTGAATACGGGATTGACCACGTTCACCCCGTATTCGTGCAAAGGAGCACTGCCATGT
>NZ_KV826420.1:0-5053 GCF_001835905.1 Corynebacterium sp. HMSC034E11 | reverse complement strand
AGGGCGTCGACACCGTCCGCCTCGGCCCGGTCGCGCGGTTCGATCTGGACGAGGCCGTGGAGAAGCTCACCGAGAGTCGCGAGCGGTTCGCAGCGTGGGTCCACCACCTCGAACTCGACGCTGTTATCGCGTACATGATCAGCGATGACATTGCGCAGCCGGTCTTTGACGAGACGGCCACGTATCTCACTAGTGGGGCAGTGCACCTACCGCCGCTGCTCGGGGTGGTGCAAGTGCCCGAGATCGTCACCGGGGCTGCGTGGTGGTCTGTGTACCAGCATCCGCTCATCGACGAGCCGCGCCACGGTGTTGTCGGCGAGGTCGCCGCATCAGCGGCGCTGCAGCAGATGCTAGAGCACACCGGCGAGCTGCCGGAGCCGAGCAAAGACGACATCGAGGCACGCCTGAACAGCACCGATCACGGCATCGACGCTGCCGAGCACGCCGACATCATCGAAGACGCGCTGGCGTATATCCCGCCCATGTTCTCCGACGTGCTGCAGCGTGAATACGAGCAGGCGGCGGCAGGAATAACCCAGCCGAGCACGCGCGCTGTTCGATCGGCGCTGAAATGCTTCACCACGCCGCGCTTGCGAGACGCGCTGCTCGCGGCGCTGCTCGATGACCCGCAGGCGGGCCTACGGTTCGCGGAGCAGGTTATGCGTGCTGTCCCGACCAGCTGGCCAGGGATGCGCGCGCAGCTCACCACCACGGTTGCCGTGCTTGCGCACGCCACAGGCCAGCCGGGACTAGCTGGCGTGGCCGCGCACCGAGCCACCGAGATCGGGCCAGACGAGATCTTCCCGTCGTTGGTGGCGAAGCTGACCGACATCGGCCAAGGCGAGCGGATGGTCGAACTCGTCCGCGAGGGCGCCGAGAAGACCCGCACGATCTTGTTCACCGAGTAGCACCACACACCCCGTTGCAGCGATGCAACGGGGTTTCTTTTTTTCTCGTCGGCCGTGGCTTGCGACAGCAGACACTTCAACGAGGCAGGGGAGCGACCCCTAGACAGCAGAGCTGTCTCCAACAGACGGATTGACCACCAATCCGAACAAGGAGGCACGTGATGCGCGACATCACCCACACCGACCTGGAACTGCTCTACCAGCTCGCCGACGGCATCGACGGCGAGGACGCCGATCCGGGCGCAGCACAAGAACTGCGCGACCTAGAGGCGGCAGGCACGCCGCTGCCCTGGGCAGTGCTGTAACGACAGCGCAACCCCCCGCAGCAGCAAAGCAGCTGCTTCAACACCCACATTGCACGGCAATTCACACCCACCCACATAAGGAGAACCATCATGTCCAACCCCTTCAACAACGGCACCATCGTCGGCAACGCAGCTCGCGCACCCAAGCTGTTCGAGCACGCAAACGGCGGCGCGACGGTGAAGCTCAGCGTCTATGCGCGCAACACCTTCAAGAACAAGTCCACCGGCAAGGTGGAAAGCGAGATCGTGGAGCTGACCGGCTACGTCCAGGACGCGAAGAACCCCGGCGTGTTCGGCTGCATCGGGTCCGGCGACCGTGTCGCAGTGAGCTACTCGCTGAAGACCGACGTCTACACCGACAAGGACGGTGTGAAGCACTACCCGCTGGTCGCCCGTATCGACACCGTGCAGCTGATCGACTCCAAGAAAGAGTCCGCTGCGCGCGCAGCCCGTCGCGGAGGCGAGGCGGCGAACGCCGCCCTGGCTGGCGCTGACGCCGACAACGACGAAGCACCGTTCTAACAACGACACCCCGCAGGGAAACCTGCGGGGTTATTTTTTTCAACTATTTCACGGTGTTGATCCAGCTCTTTCACGGCCTTACCCAACTGAACAAAACCCAACAGCCCTAGCATCAGCTTGGCGATCGGGGTGGAGTCTTTTGAGTAGGTCTGTCCCTCCTTGAGGAACTTCACCGACACTCCTTTGCTGACTAGCTCGTCAACAATGGCGTACAGATCCGTCAGTGAACGCGCGCACCGATCCATCGACGTGACGACAAGCTGATCTCCTGCACGGACATATCGCATTGCTTCATCAAGTCCAGGGCGCTCACGCGATCCACCACTGGCCTTATCCGTGTAATAGGTGAAGACCTTCTCTGCCTTGAGTTGTTCAATCTGACGATCAAGGTTCTGATCTTTCGAACTCACCCGGGCATAGCCCACCTTTTGTCCTGAGATCGCCCCCAACTGTTCAGTGATCTCCAGAGGCAGTGACGGTTCTGTTCCGTTAGTCTTGGAACTAACCCTAGCGAACAGGAAGTTTTTTCATTCACAAATTGTTCGCTTGGGGTGTACCCCAGGTGCCCCTACCAGCGCCCGCAGTTGAAGGCTTCACCTACCAAATGGTAAAGTTAGCTATATGCGAACCAGTCAGCGCTCCGAGATCCTGGAAGCTGCCCTCCGCGTCATGAACGCAGCGGAGGGTGGCGACATTACCCTTGACGCAGTGGCCCACGAGGCCGGGCTCACCAAACCGGGATTGCTATATCACTTCCGCAACCGCGACGTACTGCTCGCCGCGATCGTCGACCACGCTGCGGCCAACGTCGAGAACGACATGACTGCCACCCTTGGCAAGCCCCTCGAGAACGCCAACGCCACCGAGCGGCTCCTGAGCTACGTTCACGTCGCCGCCCACGGGGCCGCCAAGCGCGCCGAGTTCATCATCTGGGGCCAAGCGACGTATCGGCCCGAACTCACCGAACCGTGGACTACGCGGATGGGCCGCTGGCTCGAACTCCCGGACGATCTCGACGCCGCCACCCGAGCCAGGCTGACCACCGCCCGACTCGCCGCCGACGGACTCTGGGGCGCCCAGGCCACAGGTGTGTCCACCCTCCACGGCGCGGATCTCGAAGCCGTCGTCTCCAGCATTCGCTCCCTGATCGAAGGAACAACCCCATGAAGCAGTGGTTCCTGCTCGCTGGCGCCATCACTACCGAAGTGGCGGCGACGCTGTCTCTCAAGGCGGCGCTCAATCACCCATCCTGGTACATCGTGGTTGCTGCCGGATACATCGGCACTTTCGTCTTCCTCACCTTCTGCCTGCGCGAAGGAATGCAGATCGGCGTCGCCTATGGCATCTGGGGAGCCAGCGGGGTCGTGCTCGCCGCCGTGCTATCCGCCGCGATTTTCGGTGAACCTCTGACCGCTGTGATGGGTCTTGGAATGGTTGCGATCATCAGCGGTGTCCTCACCGTCGAACTCGGCTCCCAGAAAGCTCAGCAAACCGCAGCCCAGGAAGCAGGAGTCAACTCATGAGATGGATCTTCCTCGCAGGCGCCATCTTGTCCGAAGTCGTCGCGACCATGTCGCTACGAGCCTCCGACGGTGGCCGGGTGAAGAAATGGTTCATCGGCGTCATCGCGGGGTATCTCGTGGCGTTCGTCGCCTTAAGTCTCGCCTTGGCCGACGGCATGGCCCTTGGCGTCGCCTACGGCATCTGGGCAGCATCCGGCGTAGCTCTCACCGCGATCCTCGCCCGGGTCATCTTCCACGAACCCCTCACCCGAACCATGGCCCTCGGCATCCTCCTCATCGCCGTCGGAGTTCTCACCGTTGAACTCGGCGCCAACTTGGCGAACTGACGCATTTCCGCAGGTAAACCAGGCAGATTGGTGTGCTGCACCACGAGGCGCACAGACAAAGGCTCCCCAATGAGCGCCTGTGGGCCTAGCGTTGTGGATGTGATCACCTGTGTCGTCCACTACACCATCGACCCCGACCAGATCGCAGCCTTTGAACAGTTCGCCCGCGCTTGGATGCGGCATGTCGACGAACACGGCGGCACCCACCACGGGTACTACCTACCCGCGGAAGGTGTGAGTGACCGTGCGGAATCCCTGTTCAGCTTCCCCAGCCTGGCTGCCTACGAGCAGTACCGCACCTTGTTCGGCACCCACTCGGACTTCATCGCCGCTGACCGGATTCGAGACGAGTCCGAGTGCGTCCTGCGGTACGAGCGCACCTTCATGCGGCCGCTCCTACCCCAGGGACACTGAAAGGGACTCCGGCAGCACGCTCGGCACAACCCACAACGCCGCAGGTCAGCGCGTACAGATGGGTGTACGCTATACACACATTAGGACCTTAAGGCATAGCTGCAGCTACTTTCGCCTTACTACCCATGAAGATAGTTGGAAGGAAGTTGAGTGATATTCATGACTGGTTCAAGTTATCGATCAAGAGTATTTGGATATAATTTTAGTCGGATCGTACTTATCTTCGCAGTACTCTTATTGTGTGTCTACTTCTTGACCAGAAGAGATCAAACCGCCTTTATCACATGCGGTCTTTTAGTGTCTCTGGCAATTTTCTTTAATGTCGGGGTGTTGCTGAATGATGAAATCCTTCGGATTTCAGTTCTTGGCATTCCAGTTAGCAACGTTCGTTTGGAATCTCTGAAGGGGGCGGAGATCCTTCCCTCGGGCCCCATACTCGAATCCCAAACGTTTGGGGTTCACTTCCTGGATGGCACTATTTCATTCCATGCCGGTTCTGCAAATATCCTCCTACACCGCAATATCGGAAGACCCATTCGCTTGACGGTTAAAGACCCAGAGGAATTTTTACACCTCCTAGCGGAGAACTCCGCTATTCGACCCGCTTCTCACAGTTAAGCCCCCGGTGCCGACACAACTGGCAACCAAAAGCATACCTCGAAGAGCTACTCACTCAAGCATCACCCGATCTGACGCGTCAGATGCTCGGTGATTTCATCAACCAAATTCTATCTTCCCAAGACGATACTGTCGGCAGCGCTGACTACGGCACCACCAGCGACAACCGCGTCAACCACCGCAACGGCTACCGCCACCGACTACTGGATACACGGGTCAGCACCGTCGATGTGGCTATCCCGAAACTACGCCACGGTTCCTTCTTGTCTGACTGGCTGTTAGAACGACGAACCCGTAGCGAACGTGCCATGTAGATAAGCCTCTGGGCACTAAAGTACCCAGAGTGAAGTGCCCCGGGTTTTATTCCTAGGCGTTTGCCTTGATTTCTATTATTTCCTGGGGTGGGTTCTGCTTCCAAAATTCGGTTTCCACCTCGA
>NZ_KV826419.1:5192-5433 GCF_001835905.1 Corynebacterium sp. HMSC034E11 | reverse complement strand
CCTGGGGAAATGCCGGAACAGCACTTCAAAACAGTCCAGAAATGGTCGGAAAGATTGTTCAACGACTGCGAAAACGGCTCGAAATGGGTGTGACGTGCGGATTGTTCAGCAATCCGCACCACCTGCTTACCCCCGCAAATTACCCCCGTTTTAGGAGCGCACACGCAGCAACAGCCCTTAAGACACGAAAAACACGGCCTATGAGCCCTGTTCTGCTAGTACGTTTCGCGCCCAACTAGCC
>NZ_KV826419.1:0-5092 GCF_001835905.1 Corynebacterium sp. HMSC034E11 | reverse complement strand
ATCACAAGCCCAGCTAGACGATCAGCCCACAGACGCGGAAACGCCCGCCGGTGTCGAATCCGGCGGGCGTTTCTATGCCTGGTTTTTAGTTCTCGTTGGTCTCGCGGCGACGGCCGAGCGCCAGGTAGGCGCCACCCACCAGCATCAGCAGGACGCCGAGGGAGATCACGGCGCGCATCGGCGTACCGGTATCCGCAAGATCACCGTCGCGCTCCTTGCTGGAGGAGGTGGTGGTCTTCTTCGTGGAAGTCGAACCCTTCGCAGCAACGCGGTTGGAGTTGTTGCTTGCGTTCTTCACGGACGTGGTGCGGCCCGTGGAGCGGCTCGGGGTGGTCTTCAGCGGCAGTGGCGTCGCCGAGGACTTCGTGGTCTTCGCACCGCCACCGGCACCTGCGAGACCCGCGGCACCGGCCATTGCGGCAGCCGGGCCGAGAACCTTGGTGGCAATCGGCTTGAACTCATCAATCGCCTTCAAAATCTGCTGCGGACGGTTCAGCGTGGTCACGTTCGGATCACGGGCGAGAACGATCTCTGCGGTCTTCGCGTTGCGCTGGACCTGGATTTCCGTGTTCTTGTAGCCGTGCGGTGGTTCGATCAAGGTGAGCTTGATCAGCTTGCGATCCTTAGCGTCCTTATTCAGATCGAACACGACGTTTGCGCGTCCGTCGGCACCAGTCCTACCGGCAACGCGACCATCAGCGCTCTTGAACTCAGCGCCTTCAACAGCCTTGTTGTCATCGGTGCGGACAAGGACCTCCATGACCCAGTCATCCTCAGCCGCAGGCGCGGTTGGGGTCGTGGCCGAGTTGGTCGGGGTCTCGGTGGCAGGCGTGGTGGTCGTGGCCGGGTTCGTCGGGGTCTCGCTGCCCGGGGTTGCGGTCGGGGTTGCAGCGCCAGTCTCCGGGTTGTCAAGGCCAGGCAGCTTGAGGCCAGCGACACCGGCGAAGTTGTCAGCTTCATCACCCTTGGTGACGACGTTAGAAACCGCGTTGTCCTTCACGTGGATAGCGGTCGCGTCGTCGTCGGCAAAGACGAACTCGCCGTCTTCGTTCTTGTAGGCGTAGTTCAGTGCCTTTACCTTCGGCAGGGTTGCCTTTTCCGGCACTGTCACAGCGGCGTGGGTCGCGGCTGGAGCCTTCTCGTCGACGTCGAGGTGCCACAGGTAAGCCTCGCCCTTGTCGTTGGTGGACAGGGCGACAAGCGAGGTCTCGTTCTTCTCACCGTCGGCAGCCCATGCGGCGGGCTTGCCGGCTTCCTTCACGCCGTCGATCTTCAGCGGCTTAGTGGTGAACGCGAGCGGGGTGTTCTTGGCGCCCGACTTATCGTCGGAAAGATCCAGGGTGTACACCTTGTCCTCGCCGAACAGCACAAGCGTGCCGCCAGCGGTGAAGGCAGCGGTGTCGATCTTGGTGGCGTCGTCACCCTTGAGGTCGATCTTGCCCAGATCCATCAGACCACCATCGTTGGCGTTAATGCGCAGCAGGTGGCCGGCGTCCTTGCCCTCCTCGTCCTGGGAGATGGCGTACAGCAGCTTGTTTTCAGGGTGGCGCGCAAGAGCGGTGTAGGTGCGGCCCTTGGAGTTGTACTGCGCGCCAGAGGTACCGGTGCCGTTACCCGGCGTATCCAAGAACAAGGCAGCAAATGCCTTTGCAGCATCCGAGATGCTCGAGTCCTTGGCTGGGGTCTGCGTCACCGGCGCGGCCGAATCCGCCACGGGGGTGTTGGCGGTGGCCGGGGTGGTTGCTGGGGTCGTCGATACGCTGCTCGCATTGCTTGTCGACGACACCGGGTCCACCGCAGCAGACGACGTCACAGGCGCAGTCTCCTTCGCAGTAGCGCTCTCCTGCGCGTTTGCGACCGGCACGAGTGCGATCGAGCCTGCGACTGCTGCCGCGAGCGAAAGCCCGACGGCACGTTTTGCCTTGGATGTTGCTGCCATTATTACCTCTCGAGAATAGAAAAAGCGCGCACGAGCGCCCCCAAAAACCACATATGAATGTATACGCCAACCTTGGACTTCACAATACATCCCGAACAAAAGCGAAACCCGCCTACTCGCCGAGCAATTTGCATCGGTTTCGTAGGCGGGTCAGCTTTTACGCTTCAGCCGGTTCCGCAGGCTCCTCAGGCTTGGCGGTCTCCGTTGCCTCGGCCTTGTTGTTGGAGCTGCTGCCCTCGGTCTCTACGTTCCAGCCGAGCTGGCAGCTGGCGTAGTACAGACCCATGATCAGACCAGCCACAGCCAGGAGGCCAACACCGGCAACCGCAGCCGGGGCGGCCGGGTTGATCTGGGACAGCTGGCGGTTGACCTGGTCGATCTGCGCCTGGAACTGGTTGAACACAGACGGGACTTCAATGTTCACGTTCGGCATCACGCTGCGCACTGCCTCGTTGGCCTGTGCGGCCGCGGCGTTGAGCTCGTCTTCGAACATCACACCGATACCACCGGCGACTGCACCGAGAAGGCCGATCGGCACCAGCCACGCAACCGGGTTGGATACCGAGGATGCGGTGGCCAGGCACTTGCCCAGGGAGCTGCCGTCCTCGCCAACAATTTCGTTGTCCCTGCCGATACCGCCACCTGCAGCGATGTCGCCGTTGCCCTTCTCAAACTGCAGACCGATCACGATTTCCTTCTGGGACGGATCATCCGCAGCCGGACGCAGTTCGAACGGCTCGGAGAACTTGCCGCGAACCTTGAACGGCTTCGACTCCAGGGTCGAGCCCGCACGGGACGAGTTCTTCTCCGGATCACGCGGATCAATCAGACGCAGGTTGCCCGGGTTGTCGATCTCGAAGGTGTACTCACCCCACGGTGCAGACTCGAAGTAGACGTTGCCGTCTTCGTTGGTCTCGCCCGCGATGGACGGACCACCATCGGTCGGAACCAGCTTGACCTTCAGCCCTGCGAGGCCTTCGTTCTCGTCCTGCGTGCGGTTCTGGTTCTCATCAACCCATGCGATCAGGCGCAGGTTGTCAGCCAGCGGAGCACCCTGGTCAACGATGATGTGAGCGTTGCCCTTGAGGTTCTCGCGCGGGGAGATGATCAGCGTGGATGACGGGTCATCGCCGTAATCCGGTTCGCCCGCGAGGCCACGGCCACGAGCCGGACGCGTCGGGAGCTCGCCCCTTGCTTCCGCTTGGTTGTGGTGACGGACATTGGTTGCCAGACCTTCCGGAATCTCCGCAGTGAAGATCACACGCTGACCTGGCAGCAACGTGCCGTTGAAGCCCTCAGGCTTCTTAATCTCAAGATCCTTGACCTTCTTCAGCTGATCAGCTGGAACGTCGTTGCCATCCTTGTCTTTAGCATCGCCCTCAAAGATCGCGTCCTTAAGTTCCACGTTCACCATCGGTGCAGAACCGGTGTTCTGGACTTCGTAGGTGAACTTCAGTGCGTTGCCGACGCCCATACGAACAGGCTTGTCCGGGTTGGTAGCAAAGCGGGCGTTGACCTTCTTGTGCACCTCTGCCTTGATGAACTTGGTGTACGCCGAATCCGGCCCCGAGCCAACCTTTTCACCAGTGCTGGTTTCACCGAAGGCGGTAGCGACGTTGTTGAAGTCGAATGCGTCCTCCGGAGCCTTCATCTTGGCCTTAATCACCTCGGTTGCACCCGGGGCGAGCTCAGACTCAGCAGTCCAGCCTTCCGGCATCTTCAATTCGATGTTGCGCGACTGAAGTTCCGGATCATCGATCTCGATGTTCTTAATCGGCGTATCACCGGTGTTGGTGATGAAGAGCTCGTAGTAGAGATCCTCGCCGGGCAGGGTGGTCATGACATCGTCGACAAGATTGCCGTCCTTGTCCTTAACCTGGCCCAGGTTATCGGCGTCGCGGCCCCAGACCTGCTTCTCCAGTTTCAGGGAAGCATTCTTGGTCAGCTGGATTTCCGGCAGCTTCACGTCATCACCAGGGCGGACCGGAACCTTGATCTTGTCGATCTCGCGGTCGCTACCCGGAGTCAGGATCTCGATCTCGTTGACGCCAGGCGTGACATCTTCGATCTTGAAGTTGCCCTTCTCATCAACGTCGATGATCTTGGAGTCGCCGTTCGGGTCGGTCACTACGACCTTGGTACCCGGAACAGCATTGCCGTTGCCGTCGTTGACATTGCCCTCAATGGACTGATCGATCGGAGCCTTGACACGGATCTCGCCCATGTCGGTACGCTCGCCCTGCTTCACCGTGACCTTACGGTTCAGCGGCTTGCCGTTGATGTCGGTGTCCGGCCAGCCCTCCGGCAGCTCAATTTCCATGTCGAAATCGACGACGCCTTCAGGGAAGTACTGGAAATCGATCTCCGGGGTGACGAAGAAGCCGTCTCCATCAACGCTGAGCGGAATCTCGTAGTCGAAGTACTCCGGTCCCTTGGTCTCCTCAGTGCGGGGATCGACCGAGATGGTGTTCGGATCAGCGACATCCTTCTTGATGAACTTGATCTTTGCACCCTGGATCGGGTTACCGTGCTCATCGATCAACCAACCACCGACGGTGTTTTCACCGATGCGGTCAGACTTATCCTTGCGGTCACGCTCCGACTTGTCGACCTCGAACTCGATCGGCTTAGACTCGCCGTCCTTGACCTCAACGATCTTCGGACGCGGGTTGTTCATGCCCTCAGGCGTCTCTATCTCGACGATGTACTTACCGTCAGGCAGCGGCTTGTCGTCCGGACCATGGATCTCGAAGTTGCCCTCCGGGTCCGTGATCTCGACCTTGTCGACAATCTTCTCGCCATCAGGTCCATAAACCGTGACATTCGGATTACCCTCGCCGTCCTGAGGCAGCGGCTTGCCGTCCTTGTCCTTGACCGAGCCGGTAATGGAAGGCTTGGTCTCGGCCGGAGCGGTCGTGGTCGGCTCAGACGTGGCCGGCTTTGGAGTTTCCTTCGAAGTAGTTACCTTCGTCGTGGTCGGCTCAGACGTGGCCGGCTTTGGAGTTTCCTTCGACGTAGTTACCTTCGTCGTGGTCGGCCCAGACGTGGCCGGCTCCGTCGTCGGCTCGGTGGTCGGAGTGGTCTCAACCGGCTTCTTATCAATGGTGATTGTTGGCAATTCAGCAGGCTGGCCCGGATCAACCGTTACCGTCC
>NZ_KV826418.1:0-6266 GCF_001835905.1 Corynebacterium sp. HMSC034E11 | reverse complement strand
CATCCAAAACCTCGCCGGAAACCGAACCATCATTCGGCGTTACTTTAAAGTCAGCAGTTTGGGACGCCTGCCCTGCATCATCAATCGAAATTCTGTATTCCGCAGGAGAAGCCATTTGGTACTGACCAGGCTTATTAAGAGAGACCACATAGGTGCCTTTAGTCAATTCGTCCGTGACAAACGATTGACCGTTAGACAAGCTCTTGGAGAAAAACTGCTCCCCACCAGCGCGTCTAACTACTACCTCAGCTTGGTCATCGCCGAACAAGCCCGACACAGACCCTGCCACTGCACCCTTATTCTGGGCAACCCTAAAGTCTGCGGTTTTCGATGCCTTACCATCGTTATCAACTACAACTTCGATAACTGCTTCTGATTCCATCCGGTAATCAGCTGGCTTAGCAATAGACACGCTATAGGTGCCTTTTGTGAGTGCTCCGCTCACAAACTTTTCGCCGTTGCCGAGCTCCTGGGCAAATACCTGGTCTCCAGACGCCTGTCGAATTACGATCGTGGCTTTGTCATCCCCAACTAAGCCGGAAACCGAACCAGAGATTGCCCCCTTATTCTGGCTAAATTCAAAATCTACGGCACCAGAATTCTGGCCGTCGTTAAAAATTTCGGCCCGTTTTAGAGCGCCACCCGCCGAGATCAACTTGTGGTCATCGGGCCATCCGGACACCTCGACCGAATATTTACCTACGGTTGCACCTCTAAGATCGATTTCCCCATTGCTGCGCCAACCTTCCCACACCTTGACGCCATTCGCATCCCGAACCGTAACCAGAACTTGCTGCCCCCGAGCGAGCCCCTTCAACGAAAACGGAATAATGCCGGTAATCTGCTCAAGTCTAAAATAGGCAGAACCGTCACTCACACCATTGTCATCAATACGGACAGTTTGTTGGCCTTCGATTCCAGAAGACAGCTTATAACCGGAAGGCAATTCGGATAATGACACCGAGTAGACACCCGGAGCCAGCTCGGACGACTGGGATTCACCCTCGCCCACCTTGCTAGACCACACTTCGGTACCATTCGAGTCTTTTACCGTGGCCGTGACTTGCTTGCCACGTCCAAGGCCAGACACAGAAAACGGAACCGACCCGGTTGCAGGATCCGACTGTTCCTCATTCTCGGTCGGAGAACCCATCGACACCTTCATTGGCACCGGCCAGCGGTTGTCGGTGGTTACCTTCTGCCGAGACGTAAAAACTACCGACTTGCCCGTGAAGTTAGAATTTCCGTCGAACAGTGAGGATGTCTTGAGTAGGTAATTTAGACCGCCGTCAGTTGAATGGCCGTTTACTGCACCAATAGAGTGCCCATCGACTTTCACGTCGAAAACCATTTGCCCCTCAGGGAATCGGGCCTTTGGCCTAAGCCTTTGATAGTAAGGGTCTGTAGTAATGGCAAGATCAGTTTTCCCAATAGCGCCCAGATTCAAGGTGGAGAAACTCAGTTTGCCCCCTGGATACGAAGACTGGGCAGCAACGCCGGCAGCAGCTGCAGCCTGCACCCCGAAACTCCCCTCCCCACCAACAACACTCGGCACAGCCAAGCCTGACAGCGCCAGCGACACTGCGGTCATACCTGCAATGGCAGTGCGCTTGCCGGAGAAGCCGCGACGTGAGGAACGGCGCGCGGAGAAGTTCGCGTTGAAATCGAACGGAGAGGAAGCGTTGTTCAAGATTGCTCCAATGGTTGATTTTTCTATAACGGGAGAAATTCGGGCAAGAAGTACATAGAACACGAACTTCCGCGCGAGACTTCCAAATAATTTACCAACTTGGACAGGCGCTTTCAAGCGCACTCACATCTAAAGACCCTGGTTAATCAGTGTTTATTCAGATTCAAAGGGTTTATTAATCTTTGCCGTAATTGCGTCTCAGAAAAATCGCGAAAGAAGCGAAAAGGGAAGGCCCCACACGATCCGTGTGGGGCCTTCCCGAAATTGGTGCGCCCGGAGGGATTCGAACCCCCAACCTTCTGATCCGTAGTCAGATGCTCTATCCGTTGAGCTACGGGCGCAGTGCCTGTTGGCAACGAAGAAGAACATTACACCCGGCAGGGCACACCACCAAAACGGCAGTTCAGGACACCATTACAGGCCAAGCACACTCTTGGCGATGAGGAAGTAAATGACCAAACCGGTCGCGTCGCAGAAGGTAGAGATGAACGGGTTGGAGAACACCGCCGGGTCGGCGCCGACTGCGCGAGCGATGATCGGCATGATGCCGCCGACGGTCGCGGACATGGCGCACACACAAAAAAGTGTGGAACCGATCACAATGCCTATTTCTTGCCCGAAAACGGCCCACGCGATACCCAAACCGAGGATGCCAAGCACCGAACCAAGGGTCGCGCCGACGCGCAGTTCGCGCCACATGACTTTAAAGATGTCGCCCTTGGTGACGTCGTGAAGCGCTAGCGCACGCGTCACCGTTGTCGCGGCCTGGTTACCGGTGTTGCCGCCGGTGCCGGTCAGCAGCGGAATAAATAGGGACAGCACGGTCACTTGGGCGAGCGTGTCCTCAAAGATGCCGAGCACCTGCACGGTCAGAATCGCGGAAACCGCCAACACGAGCAGCCACACGATGCGGGAGCGCACCAGGTTGAGCACCGGCGTGGACAGATACGGCTGCTTCAGCGACTCGGAACCGCCCTGACGTGCGGAGTCCTCGCTGTCGGCGAACTCGACGATGTCCTGGGCCTCGTCGTAAGTAAAAATGCCCACGAGGTGCTGGCCGTTATCCACCACCGGGTACGCGAGGTGACCAGACGCGAGCAGGCGACGCGCCGCATACTCGGCGTCTTCGCTCTCCACGACGGTGGGGGTTTCGCGCATGATGGTGCCCACCTCGTCATCCGCACGCGCCTTGAACAGGTCCTTCAGGCTGAGTACGCCGGTGACGTGGTGCATGTCGTCGATAACTGGCACGGTGTAGATCGTCTCCAGGTCATCAACATGCGCGCGCAGCTTATCGACGACCTCCTGCGCCGTCTCCGTCGCACCAACCGCCTCCACATTCGGCGACATGACACGGCCGACCGACCCCTTCTCGTAGGCGAGAATCAGGTCTGTGTAGGCGCGGTCGTCCTCATCCAACTCGTTGAGAACCCGCTCCGCCACCTCCGGATCCATGTGATCGAGCAGCATGACCAAGTCCTCGGTGCCGAGGGCATCGAACAGGCCGGGGATCTGATGATCACCTAAGGCTTCGACGATTTCGGCCTGGTGGGCGGGCGCGAGGGCGTCGAAAAGCACAGCGGCTCGAGGCGCTGGCAGCAGTCGCACCAGCTCCGCACCGCGTCTCGACGGCTGCCGCTCCACCAAACGGACGATGTCACGCAAGTCCATCCCCGCGAGTTTGTGCTGCATAGCAGCCAAATCGCGCGGGGATAGACGGCGGCGCCGCAACTTCCGTTCAATATTGGCCAAATCAGCCGTTTGCATAGCTCTCACACCGCGAGCGTACCTGGCTTCATATTCACCCGAGCGGGGGCTATTCCCAGATAGCTATTCCGCATTTATTACGCATGTGTAAAACTTTACGAACGTTTTGCGATACATCTCGCGGAAACACCCAGGAATCGGCGTTATCGCCCAGACCCAAGGAGCCCCCATGGCAAAAACTGTACGTTCCCGACGCGTATCCATCGCGGCGGGCGCGCTCTCCCTGGCGCTGGTGGCGCCATTCGTATCCCCCGTCAGCATCACCCCGGTGGCGGCAGCTGTCGACGCCAGCGCGTTCGACACCACCTACACCACCACCAACTTCTGGGATGTCGACGAAGCAGTCGTAGAAGGGCTTGTGCTTGAGCCCGGCGACAAGGTCGAAGCAACGGCACTCCTTCTCGCCCGCAATAAATGGCGCTTCCGCACCAGCGGCTGCAACCTGATTCTCATCCGTCCAGAGGCTGCGATCTCCTTCGGGAAGGGCAACCAGAACATTGCGGTCAAGGTAACCAAGGCCGACGGCTCTTCCTTCGACACCACGCTGAAGGTCAACGTCGTGGATAAGAAGGCCGAGGGAAACACGTTCACCGAGCCTGCCGACGCCTGCCCAGCGCCGGAGGAGCCAACGCCTGAGGAGCCGACCTCCGAGGCCCCAACGTCCGAGGAACCGACGCCCGAGGCCCCAACCTCGGAGGAGCCCGCTCCGACCACGACCGCTCCTGCAGAAGAGCCCCCCTCTGAGCCGGCTCCGACGACGGCTACCCCGCCGGCGGAGGAGTCGTCGACAAGCAATGCCCCGAAGACAACCGCAAACGCCTTCAACGGTCGCTTCAACACCGCCAACTTCTGGAACAAGAAGGAAGCAGTGGTCGAAGGCCTGAAACTGCAGCCGGGTGACACCGTCGCACCGACGACGAACACGATCTTCAACTGGAACTTCCGTAACGACAACGGCACCCTCACCGTGATTCGCCCGCAGTCCGCGACTGCTTTTGGTACCGGCAACAAGGACATCGCCGTGAAGGTGACCCCCGCCGAGGGCGAGGCGTTCACGACCACGCTGCGTCTGAACGTTATCGACGAGCGCCCCGTCGGCGATTGGGAAAAGGAACTGGAGAAGACCTACCCGGTCGACTTTGAGAAGTCCACCTCCGCCAAGACGCTGGATGCGCTCAAGCTGCCGAAGGGCGTGACCCTGAGCAAGGGTGGCGTGAGCCTGCCGACCGGCTGGAGCGTCACCACCGACGCCGACGGCGTCCGCATCACCCCGCCGACCACCTTCACGGAAGGCGACATTGAACTGCCTGTCTCCGTCGAGCAGGTCCACGACGACGGCACGAAGGACACGTTCAAGGCAACGCTGAAGATTGCTGCGAAGAACCCGTCCAAAACCCCGGCTGAAGTAGCAGGTACCGCAGCAGACATTCTCGGCCCGCTGCTGGGAAGCATCATCGGCGGCGCGACCGGCGGCACCGGCCTGGGCAACCTGATTGGCAACCTGATCGGTGGCGGCAAGGGCGAAGGCTCCGAAGGCGGCAGCGGCGGTAACGGCAGCGGCGCCGGCGGCCTCCTCGGCAACCTTCTCGGCGGTCTGCTCGGTGGCGGTAAGGACGGCAAGAGCCCGCTGGAGGGCATCGTCAAGGTTGAGGTGCAGCCGAGCGGCATCATCGTCACCGGCAACGCCAACCCGACCGTGGAGATCCGTGACAACGGCTCCAACAATGGTTCCGGCAACTCGGTCGTCGTGACGAACAATGCGAACCCGACGGTGGACATTCGCGACAACGGCTCCAACAACTCCGTGGTTGTTACCGATAATGCGAACCCGCGCGACAACTTCAACAACAACGGCAACCCGTCCGTTGTCATTACGGATAACCTGAACCCGGTTATCACCGGCAACATGAACGACAACGGGTCCAACAACGGCTCGAACAACTCCGTTGTGGTCACCAACAACGCGAACCCTGTTGTCACCGGCAACGCCAACAACAACGGCTCGAACAACTCCGTTGTGGTCACCAACAACGCCAACCCGGTGATCACCAACAACGCCAACAACAACGGTTCTGGTAACTCGGTCGTCGTCACGGACAATGCAAACCCGCGCGACAACCTGAACAACAACGGTTCCAACAACTCGGTCGTGGCGACCAACAACGCCAACCCGACCGTTGTCATCACCGGCAACGCGAACGACAACGGCTCGAACAACTCCGTTGTGGTCACGAACAACGCCAACCCGGACATCCGCGACAACGCCAATGGTGGTCTGTTCGGCAGCTCGGGCGGCTCCTCGAAGAAGGGTGGCAACGGCGACCAGCAGGGCGGCGACAAGCTCGTCGGCGCCAAGGTCAACGCCACCGGTGGGTCCTCCGACCCGCGCTGCATCGCTTCCCTCGTCGGCCTTGGTGTGCCGCTGGTCCTGATGCTGCCGCTCGCGCTGGCTAACCAGGCGGGCCTCCCGGGTCTGGGCCAGGCAAACGGCCAGGCTGGCGACATCTTCACCGCGGCCGCCCGCAACGCTGGCCTCGATCCTGCCCAGGCGATGGCAATCGGCGGCGGTATCGTCGGCCTGGTTTCCGCGCTGCTGATCGCTACCGCGGTACGCACCTGTGTCCCGGACGTGCAGAGCGTTGACATCAACGTCAACGGCTCGTCCCGCAAGGATAAGGAGGAGGCGCCGACGACGGTTGCGCCGGTCGTCGAGACGCAGTAGCCCCTCAATGCGAAAACCCCCGCTCAGCGGGGGTTTTTCTTGTGCGCCCGGAGGTGTCCGAAGTCACGACATATTTGACGGGGTGTG
>NZ_KV826417.1:108598-130338 GCF_001835905.1 Corynebacterium sp. HMSC034E11 | reverse complement strand
GTCTGGTTGCACAAACACAGAGCTAGACGACCAGGGAAAACGGCCGGCTAGAACCCCGGGGAACCCCAGGGATCAACCCCCCAAACCCCCAAACCCCCAACCCCCCAGAAAACAAAACCTAGAACACCTCGACGCGTCCGCCGAGGGACTCCACCTGCTCGAGTTGGCGGACCCAGCCCGGTGCGCCAGGGTGGACGCGCATGACCGGGCGGGAAGAAATCTTCACGGGGGAGACGGACTCGCGGCGGGCGCCTTTGCGGGCGGCCATGCGCAGGTAGGCGCGGTTGCCAGATTCGGCTAGCTGCTTCATGGACGCCGGATCGTCCGCAAGGGAAGCGCGTGCGGCTTGGAGGAGTTCGATGAACTCGTCGAGCACAGGCACGAGCGAGTCGGCGTTGGTTTCGCACATGTTGCGCACGAGTTCGGGTTCCGTACTAGCTACCCGGGTCGCGCCCCTAAAGGACCCGGCGGACAGGGACTGCGAGAGCGTTCCGCCCCGGTCGCCGACCAACGACAGGGCTTCAGCGATGACGTGGGGGAGGTGGGAGACGCGGGCGACGGATTCGTCGTGAAGCGATACGCGCACGGGGACCGCCTCCGCACCGACGACGGATGCGAGCCGGCAGACGGTGGTGAATAGGGCGGCCCAGTGGTCGTCGGCAAGGCCTTCGCGCGCGTAGTCGTACGTTACGGCCCACGCGGCGCCCTCGAACAGGCCCTCGTGGGAGGCGCTCCAGCCGGAAAACTCGGTGCCCGCCATGGGGTGGCCGCCGACGTAGCGGCCCTGCATGTCGCGCTCGACAATGAGGTCGTACACGCGTTCTTTGACGGACACCACGTCGGTGATGTCGCACGTCGGGGCGAACGAAGCTACCTGGTCCAGTACGGACGCAACTGCCGCCATGGGTACCGCAACCACGATGAGCGCGTTGTCGGCCTCTGCGCGGCGCAGCACTTCTTCCATGTTGTCGGAGACATCGAAGCCGTCCCGTTGTGCTGCGCGTGCCCCGTGCATGGTGTAGCCGAAGACGCGTTCGTTAGAGATGGTCAGGTCGCGCATGAGCGACCCGCCGATCAGTCCGAGGCCGAGAATGCAGATGGGGGGCAGTTGGTAGGTAGTCACCGCGTTAAGTCTAGTGACACTTTGGCCCGCGCGGACTACGCTTTCGTCCCATGAGTCAGGACTTCACGGACGGGTTTGCCGTCACCGTCGCTCAGGTTGGGGGTTCGTGGCAGGTGCGCGAGTTCCGCGACGATTTCACGGACCTTTCCACCTCCATTGACGCTGTGCGCGGTTTGCGCAGCGAGGGTGCGGCGTTTGCGCTGCTTAATGTGGAGGATGACTATTTGGTTGTGGTGCGCCCGGGTCCGTCGAAGGTGCGTGTGTTGATTTCGGACGCGACGATGGCGGTGGATGATGATTTCGCGGCTGACATCCTGGATGAGGCCGACGTGGACATCCCCGACATCGACCCGGATGAGCTGGACAACGTCGACGGCTGGGCTGATGGTGATTTTGCCATCCTCGCGGACCTGGGGTTGTCCGAGGAGCAGTTGAGCATTTTGCTTGACGACGACGCCGACCCGGCCGATCTCGCCCACACCATCGCCGACGAGTTGGGTTTTGGCGACGAGCTCGCCGATGCCGTTGACTAGCGCCCCTGCCCGCCGGGCTGAAGAACGGATGCGGGAGGCGATCGAGGTTGCCCGCACGACCCCGCCTGGCGATGTACCGGTGGGGGCTGTGGTGTTCTCCCCGGAGGGCGAGGTCCTTGGGGTGGGGGTGAACCGCCGGGAGGCGAACAACGATCCGACCGCGCACGCGGAGGTGGAGGCTATCCGTCAGGCGTGCGAGGCGTTGGGGAGGTGGAGGCTGGATGGGTGTGAGCTCGTGGTCACGCTGGAGCCCTGCACGATGTGTGCGGGTGCGATCTTGGGGGCGAGGGTGTCGTCGTTAATTTTTGGCGCATGGGAGCCGAAGACGGGTGCGGTGGGTTCGGTGCTGGATGCCATCCGGGACCCGCGGCATCTGCATGTCCCTGAGGTGCGCGCCGGCGTGCTGGAGGCCGAAACTGCCAGGTTACTGAGTGATTTCTTTGAAGAGCTGAGGAGTAATTGAATCGTTACCCAAAGTGTTCGGGTTTGTCCCTACACTGGGCGACTGCACCGAATTTCAACGAATAAAGGAGAACATCATGGGTTTGGATGACAAGCTTGATCAGCTCAAGGGCCAGGCTAAGGAAGCGGCTGGCGACCTTACCGATAACGAGAAGCTTCAGAACGAAGGCAAGGCCGATCAGCTGATCGGCAGCGCTAAGGAGAAGCTCTCCGAGGCGGGCGACGCTATTAAGGACAAGGCCAACGAGGTCGCAGCCAAGGTTGAGGACAAGGCGGACGAGGTCCGCGACGAAGCTGACCGCTAAATTTGGTTTCTTGGCGGCGCTGCCGTTAATCTAGTCGGCGGTAGCGTGTCCGAGCGGCCGAAGGTACTCGCCTCGAAAGCGAGTGTGGGTAAAACCACCGCGGGTTCAAATCCCGCCGCTACCGCCAAGTGTTAAAGCCCCCGGCAACGGGGGCTTTTTCCGTATCACAGAAGGAACCCTTTGACGTGGCGAAACTGCTGTACAACCTCGGACGTTGGTCCTACCTGCATAAATGGCGGGTGATTGTGGCGTGGCTGCTGCTGTTCGGTGCGACTGCGGGCGGCGCGTTTTCGTTGATGAAGCCGTTTACCTCCGAGTTCGCAATCGAGGGCACACCGGCTATCGACGCGCTGCGCGACATGGAGAAAAACTTCCCCGATGCCGGCAATGTGGCCACAGCCCCTGGCGTGAACTTGGTGTTCGCCGCGCCTGAGGGTCAGCGCCTGGATACGCCCGAGCATATGGCGGCGATGGATGCGACCGTCGGCTATATCCGCGACCACCTCGGGGTGGAGGGGGAGCGCTTCGGCAATCCAGTGACGGTCAACGGCGAGTTGCAGCGCATGGTCATTGGCCAGATGACTGAGATGGGCATGCCGCGAGAGCGCGCGGAAGCGGATGCGTATCAGTTGCGCATGCTTAGCGACGACGCCCGCATCGCCTACACCACCTTCGAGTTCGACGCTGAGTCGTCGATGTCCGTTGACCAAGCGGACCGCGACGTGGTGAACGAGGCTATGAAAATCGGTCGGGACGCGGGCCTGCAGGTTGAGGCCGGCGGCGCTGGTTTCGGCGAGCCGATTGCCATTAAGACCACCTCTGAGATGGTCGGCCTGGCCGTGGCGTTTTTGGTGCTCGTGGTCACCTTCGGTTCGCTTGCTGCTTCGGTGATCCCGATCATCTCCGCCGTGGTCGGCGTGGGTATCGGCGCGCTGCTGGTGCTGCTGACCACCCACTGGGTGGAACTCAACGACGTCACTCCGGTCCTTGCCGTCATGATCGGCCTGGCCGTGGGCATCGACTACGCCCTGTTCATCCTGTCGCGCTACCGCCAGGAGGCACGCCACCTTCCGCCGGATGAGGCGGCCGGAATGGCTGTCGGCACCGCGGGTTCCTCGGTGGTGTTCGCCGGTGCCACGGTCTTTACCGCGCTGGTCGCCCTGGCACTGGCGCAGATCGAGTTCCTCACCTGGATGGGCCTTGCCGCCGCCGTCACCGTGTTCATCGCGGTGCTTGTCGCGCTGACGCTTGTACCGGCGTTGCTTGGCGCGTTCGGCTCGAAGACCTTCGCGGGCAAGATTCCCGGTCTGGCCGGTAATCCGGGTCCGGGTAAGCGTCCGGCGAAGGACCTCGATGAGAATTCGATGGGTAGGCGGTGGGTGCGCTTCGTCGAAAAGGTGCCGGGCCTTGTTATGGCAGTGGTCGTGCTGGGGCTCGGTGCGCTGTCCACCCCGGTGCTTGGCTTGGAGATGTCGCTGCCGTCCGACAGTACCTCCAACTACGACACCACCCAACGCAAGTCCGCAGACCTCATGGCGGAAGGCTTCGGCCCCGGCGTGAACGCCCCGCTGCTGCTGGTGGTTGATGCACACAGCGTCAACCCCAACTCGGAGATTCTCCAGCCGTACATGTCAGCGATCCCGGATGAGGCTGGCGGCGACGCCCAAAAGGCAGCGCTCGCGTCCTTCATCTACACCATGGGTGAGATCGGCTCCGTCAACGGCATCGAGCACGCGCAGCTCATCGCAGCTAACGACGACCTCACAGCCGCCCAGATCCTCGCCACCCCAACCGGTGGTCCGGAAGAGGAACGCACCTTGCAAATCGCCCACGGCGTGCGCGAGGCCATCAGCCAGGTGGAAGACGCCACGGGTATCGACGTTGGCCTGACCGGCCTGACCGCCGTCCAAATGGACATCACCGAAGAACTCTCAAAGGCCATGCCGCTGTACCTGTCCATCGTGGTGGGGCTGGCGATCGTGCTGCTCGTTATCGTGTTCCGCTCCATCATGGTGCCGCTCGTGGCAGGCCTTGGCTTCCTGCTGTCCGTCGGCGCCGCCTTCGGCGTGACCGTGCTGTTCTTCCAAGAAGGCCTGTGGGGTTTGGTGAACACGCCGACCCCGATCCTGTCCTTCCTGCCGATCTTCCTCATCGGCGTCACCTTCGGCCTGGCCATGGACTACCAAGTCTTCCTGGTCACCCGCATGCGCGAGGCCTACCTGCGCAACCGCGACGGGGACCGGCTGCGCGCCGTGCACGAATCCACAGTGCAAGGCTTCAGGCAAGGCGCGCGCGTGGTCACCGCCGCCGCGATCATCATGATCGCCGTCTTCATTGCCTTTTTGGACCAACCGTTGCCGTTCATCCAAATCTTCGGCTTCGCGCTCGGTGTCGCAGTACTGTTCGACGCCTTCTTCATCCGCATGGCCCTCGTCCCCGCCACCATGTTCCTCCTCGGCCGCGCCGCCTGGTGGATGCCAAAATGGCTGGACAAACTCCTCCCCGAGGTCGACGTAGAGGGCACCGAACTAGAAAAGGAACACGCATGACGCAGCAGACGGACACCACCTTCGAGGTCGGCACCCAGTTGGAGCCCGCGCCGGGTAGGCACGGGCGCACCGGCGTGATCCACACCCCGCACGGCTCGATTCAGACCCCTGCGTTCATCCCCGTGGCCACCAAGGCGACGGTGAAAACGCTCACGCCCGAGCAGATCCGCTCCACCGGTGCGCAAGCGATCCTCTCCAACGCCTACCACCTGTACCTGCAGCCAGGGCCCGACATTGTCGACGAGGCCGGCGGCGTCGCCGCCTTCGAAAACTGGCATGGTCCCACCTACACCGATTCCGGCGGCTTCCAGGTGATGAGCCTCGGCGTCGGCTTCAAAAAGGTCCTCGCCATGGACACCGCAGGCCTGACCGAGGGCGACATCCGTGCGGCGAACAAGGATCGCATGGCGCGTGTCGACGACGACGGCGTCGACTTCAAATCCGTCATCGACGGCTCCTCCCACCGCTTCACCCCTGAGGTGTCGATGCAGATCCAGCACCAGCTGGGCGCCGACATCATGTTTGCCTTCGACGAACTGACCACGCTTGTGGATACCCGCGCTTACCAGGAGCATTCCGTCGAGCGCACCCGTCGTTGGGCCCGTCGCTGCCTCATCGAGCACGACCGTCTGACCGAGGTTCGGGCGGACAAGCCGCTGCAGTCCCTGTGGGGCGTGGTGCAGGGTGCGCAGTACGAGGACCTGCGCCGCCAGGCTACGCACGGCTTGTTGGATCTTCACCGTGAGGCGCTCGACGAGGGCCGCCGTGGCTTCGGTGGCTTCGGCATCGGTGGCGCCCTGGAGAAGGAAAATCTGGGCACGATCGTCGGCTGGGTCACCGACGAACTTCCTATCGACATGCCACGCCACCTGCTGGGCATTTCGGAGCCGGACGACATCTTCACCGCCGTCGAAGCTGGTGCCGACACCTTCGACTGCGTTGCCCCGACGCGCCTCGGCCGCCGCGGCGGCGTGTACACCCTGGACGGCCGCATGAACCTTGCCGGCGCCCGCTTTAAGCGTGACTTCTCCGGGGTGGACGAGGAGTTCGGCGGCTACGTCTCCGAGAACTACTCTCGCGCCTACATCCACCACCTGCTCAAGGCGAAAGAGTTTTTGGCGGGCACGCTGTGCACGATCCACAACCTAGAGTTCATGATCCGCCTCGTGGACAACATCCGCCTTGCCATCGACGCCGGCGATTACGAGGCCTACCGCGACGAGTTCCTCGGCCGCTACTACGCCGGGAAGTAGGGGATATGTAGTCGCGCAGCCAGCTTAGGAGCAAACCCGAACTCGGCCCGATGTCCTGTTAGGCGCCCTCTGGGGCACTCATGTGCTCGATCTAGCAAGCAGGGTGAGTTCGGGTTTGCCCCTAAGCTGTGATTTGCGGGTCTAGGGTTGGAGCGATTTTGGGGAAACTTCGAGCCGCATCCGGCTAAAGTGAATCGCATTGGGGATTGGGGGATAGTTTGGCTGAACCAACTTGGAGTATTGAGGTTTTTGACGGTGGGAATTTTGCTCGTTTCTACAGTCGGTTGGATGAAGCGGAGCGCACTGTCGTAGAGGTAGCGATTGAGCATGTGCTCGCACCGTTGGGCATCGATATCTGTGCCAGCGAGTGGGGAAAGAATTTAGGGCAGGGTCTTTTCGAACTACGAATACGACGTGACATCGAGACGATCTTGCGCGAATTTGGTGCAGCGGAAAGGGTTGGCGAAGTTCCAAAGCGGTGGAGGCGGAAACGGGTGCTAATTCGTGTCTATTGCACTTTCTATGGTCAGCGAATCGTTTTGTTGCTCGGTGGATACAACAAGTTGCGCGATCCAAGTCGAAAGCAGGAGCAGAAGGAAATTCGTGCAGCGCGCTCCGTTTTGTCTGCCTGGAAAAGAGAGTAAATACGCCTTGCTGTTATGGGGTTAAACACATAAACTTGCTGCTGGTTACCTATTAAGCGGAGCGTGGGGGTGAACAAATGGCCACTACAAAGTTTGAAGACTTCATCCAGCCATATCGAGAATCGGAATCGCCAGCAGCCGAGGTAATTCGTGATGCGGCAACGCGAGCGTTTGCTGCGGAACTTGCAGAGCGTAAAGCGGTAGGTGCTGCACTTGCGTCGGCCCGGCATGATCGCGGCGCAACTCAGCAATCTGTTGCTGATGCTGCCGGAATTCAACAGGCTGAACTGAGTCGCATAGAAAATGGAGTTGGGAATCCGACGGTAGAAACGCTGCTTAAGGTTCTAGCTGCGCTGGATTTGCGCTTGGCCTTCACACCGGCTCGTAAGGGACGGAACTGAGAAAAACTTTCGCCGAGCACATCGTGAACTCCCAAGGACAACTCGGCATGTTATTGAGGATCCCATCTTCCTGGGCTCCAGGGCGTCCCAACTCGTTCAGATGGCAGATCACGTTGCGTGGAGTGCGAATTCGTCGTTAATGAAAGTGCCCAAACACAAGTTCGCCCACAATTGGTACAGTGAGTACCTCGCTCCACGTGATCCTTCCAGGGGGCCACGCGAGTTAGATTAGAAACAGCTAGCCCCCCTTGGTCCACACGAGTGGAGGGGGTCTGCATTAGCAACAGTACAGGTTTCGGA
Organism: Corynebacterium sp. HMSC034E11; assembly: GCF_001835905.1. Lineage (NCBI taxonomy): Bacteria > Bacillati > Actinomycetota > Actinomycetes > Mycobacteriales > Corynebacteriaceae > Corynebacterium > Corynebacterium sp. HMSC034E11. The sequence continues at coordinate 122,768 of NZ_KV826417.1, read as the reverse complement.
GCCCTGTGGGCTACACGCTCTCGTCGGCAATGCGCTGCTCGGCGCGGCGCACGGCTGCGATCGTCGGATAGGTGATCGGCAGCAGCACGACTTCCATGAGTGTCTTCCACAGGAATCCGACAACGACGTAATTGATGAACGTGCTCGCGGAATCGATGCCGATCACGCTCGCGGCGATGGTGCAGAACAGCAGCGTATCCGCGAACTCGCCAACGATGGTGGAGCCGATCAGGCGCGCCCAGAGGCGGTCGGTGCCAAAGCGGTCCTTCATCTTCTGTAGCACCCACGCGTTGAGCAGTTGGCCCACCACGTATCCGGCGAGCGAGGCCGCGACGATGCGTGGCAGCAACCCCAGGACTGCGGCGAAGGTGTCTTGCATGTCGTAGAACTCGGCGGCGGGAAGCCAGATGGCGATGTAGAACGTCACGACGGCAAGTACCGCGATGGAAAAGCCGGTGAACACGGCGCGGCGTGCGGCTTTGAACCCGTAGACCTCGGCGATGACGTCGCCGATGACATAGGAGATGGGGAAGAGGAAGAAGGCCCCGTCGGTGACCAGCGGCCCGATGACCACGCCTTTTTGCGCCGTGATGTTTGAGATGAGAAACACCGCGCAGAACACGGCGAGCAGGTACGGGTATGGGGAGCGGGATACGCGCGGTGACATGCGCAATATCATTGCACATATGGCTGTTTTTCAAGGTCCTGCTGGTCGCTATGCGCCGAGTCCGAGCGGCGATCTCCATTTTGGCAATTTGCGTACGGCGGTGTTGGCGTGGTTGTTTGCTCGCCAAAGCGGCCGGAAGTTCTTTTTGCGTGTGGAGGATATTGATTCGGAGCGTTCATCCGCGGAGTCGGCGCTGCGCCAGATTGAGGACTTGGAGGCGCTCGGCCTCGACTTCGATCCTCCGGTGCTCTACCAGCACGATCGCGGGGACGCGTATGCAGATGCGCTGGCTCGCCTGGATACGTATGAGTGTTATTGCACGCGCCGGGATATCCGGGAGGCGGCGTCGGCGCCGCATGCGCAGCCGGGGATGTATCCGGGGACGTGCCGTGATCTCACGGAGGAGCAGCGTGCTTTACGACGACGCGACCTCGCCGACGAGGGCCGCCTCCCCGCAATCCGTCTGCGGGCCCACGTGCGTGAGTGGACGGTTGAGGATTTCTACCACGGTGCCTACAGGGGGCCGGTTGATGATGTGATTTTGAAGCGCGGCGGGCGTGTGGATCAGGCACAGGCGGGGGATTGGGCGTACAACTTGGCGGTCGTTGTGGACGACGGTTTTCAGGGGGTGGATCAGGTTGTGCGCGGCGACGATTTGTTGTTTTCTGCCCCGGCACAAGCGTATTTGGCTGATCAACTTTCTCTCGTTACGCCTTTTTATATTCACGTTCCGCTTGTGGTGGGGCCAGGGGGTCGTCGATTAGCAAAGCGCGATGGTGCTGTCACCTTGCGGGAGATGTTGGCCGATAAACGTCAGTCCGACATTGTGCGTGATATTGCCGGGTCGCTCGGATATGGCCAGGTAGATAGCGTGAATGGTTTGTTGGATGTGTTCGAACCGTCACAACTGTCGCGCGACCCATGGACGTGGGAATCTTTGTAATTGCTGTGTTTTAATGAAGTATAACCTGTTTTTTATATGTTAAAACTCTTGCGGTCGGTCTGAAGCTCACTCATATTTGGAGGAAGGTCACGTGGCTGCGTTTGGGGACGCACCACTGGGCAACGAACCTCTAAGGAGACTTCATGATTTCGAAGAAGATTGCTGCGAGCACCGTTGCGCTTGCCCTCGGCGCTTCGGCTGTTGTCGCCCCGCAAGCAACCGCGCTGCCAGAAGAATTCACAAGCCCTCCGGGTCGGACCGCGAACCCACAGCAGGGCGCATGTGCTGTTGTGCTGGATCAGAACATCACCACGGTGAACCCTGGCGTGGCGCTGAAGACAACCCAAAACGGGGTCAGCGTGGGTGTTGGCCTCGACGAGGTAGACAACGCTTTCGTGCCGTGGGTGAGCGTAAGCGCTGACAGTGAGCGGATGTTTCAATCCGGCACGGCGTTCATCGTTGTTGAAAACGTAGGTACGCAGGATGCAACCCACTCCTACAAGCTTGAAGCTCTGAAGAAGGGCTCCGTTGAGATCAAGCGCAAGGGCAATGAGCCCGTTGAGATGCTTGATGTCAACGAGGTTGCGCTGATTGATCAGGAGTCGTTTTCGCTGAAGCGTGATCAGAAGCGCACGGCCGTTGTGAAGCTGGCTGTGGACAGCAATCAGCAGGCGCAGACGTGGGCCTGGAGGGTCAATAATCCGACGATCTTGGCGGCTGAGAAGACCCGCGTCAGCCCAACTGTGCAGATTGAAGTCGCCCCGTGGGTATTTGAGACCGATGACTGCGCGCCAATTGTTGCTTCTGAGCAGCAGTCCCAGGCGATCATCGCGGACGGCAACGAGTACGACACCGGCATCACGGTGGCCAATGCGGAGAACGACTACCAACGTTTGACCGGCAACGTTTCCATCGCTGGCAAGAAGATCGAGGGTGCCAAGGTGCGTGTCGACGACACCGGCAAGGTCTACGTCACCCTCCCCAAGGGCGCGACCGGTTCGGTTGATGACGACAAGGCGGCGAAGGTTGATGTGGAGATCATCGCGAACCCTCGCGAGGCCACCAAGGACGAGGATTTCGACGCCTACAAGAACCCACAGGTACTGCGCGTTGCAACCGAGGACGGCGTTGTTGATCAGGACACGCCGAAGTTCACCGGTTCCGTCCCCGTTGCCAAATTTGCTCCCGCCTACAACACGCCGAACACGGCCAAGCCGGGTGGCTCCGTTGATGTTGCGTTGAAGGCGCAGCCTGGCGACGTCCGCGGCACCGCCGTCGACGCCACCTACACCGTCGTCGACGCACCGGAAGGGTGGACCGCCGAACCAGCCAAGGACGGCACGCTGAAGGTCACCGCCCCGAAGGGCGCGAAGCACGGCGATACCGCCACGTTCACCGTGGACGTCACCTACGCCGACGGCTCCAAGGACACCATCGACACGGTGGTGACGGTGCGCGACACCGACGCAAACCTGAACACCCCGGGCTATGGCGAGACCTACGGCAAGGTCGGGGTGGAGGTCAGCCTCGAGCAGAACAACAAGAACCTGCCGGAGGGCTCCACCTTCACCATCACCCCGGGCCAGGACTTGGGCGATTGGGTGCCGAAGGTTGATCCGGCAACCGGCACCATCACCGTCACCATCCCGGGCTCTGCAAAGCCTGGCGATGTGAAGACGATCCTGGTCGACGTGACCTACCCGGACGGTTCTGTGGATAAGAACGTTCCGGCGAAGGTCATCGTCCACGGTGCCCCGGAGTACCCGAAGGCAGAGAAGGCCCCGGGCCAGAACGCCACCTTGAAGCCGAAGAAGGACGACGTGCCGGGTGGTTCCACCTACGAGATCACCCCGGGTCAGGATCTCGAGGAGTGGAACCCGCAGATCGACGCCAAGACTGGCGACATCACGGTCACCGTGCCAAAGACCGCGAAGGATGGCGACGAGAAGATCATCAACGTCACCGTCACCTACCCGAGCGGCAAGACCGACGTCGTGCCGGCAAAGGTCACGGTGAAGGTCCCGGAGACCCAGCCGGGCAACGGCACCGACAACACCACCCCAGGCGACAACAACACCACCACCGTGATCGTTGTCTACCCGGGCCAGAAGACGGAGGTTCCGCCGCCGAACGGTTCGAGCGAATGGAAGATCCCGGACAACCCGAAGATCCCGGAGGGTTGGAAGGTCGAGGTCAACCCAAGCACGGGCAACCTGACCATCACCCCGCCAGCCGACGTGAAGCCGGGCACCAACATCACCATCCCGGTGGAAGTGAAGACACCGGACGGCAAGACCACGATCGTCGAGATCCCGGTCAAGACCGACAACGGTTCCATCCCGAACGACCCAGGCCAGAAGCAGCCGCAGAACCTGGTGTCTGACCAGGGCTCCTCGGAGAACATCAAGAAGTGCTTCGACAGCATGTCGTCCGAGAACAACCCACTGCTGTGGCTGGTTCCGCTCGGCCTGCTGATCGCCATCGGCGCACCGCTGGCCGGCCCGCTCGGCGCCGAGCTGAGCAAGGCAGCAGCGAACGTGTCGGAGAAGATGAACATCCCGAACCCGCTCGAGCAGTTCGGCCTCGGCGGCGAGACCAACCGCCGCCCGCAGCCGGAGTGGATGCGTCAGATCCAGGTTGAGGCTGACCGTCTGCAGCAGCAGTTCGGCCCGGAGGTCACCCAGGCAGCAGCCATCGGTTTGTCCCTGGCTGGTCTGGCAGCAGGCATTGGCATCCTCGCCGCCCTGTGCAAGGACGGCGAACTGCCGGAGTGGGCCCAGAGCTCCAAGTCAGACGCGAAGGGTTCCTCCGACAAGGGCGAAGGCAAGGGCGAAGGCAAGGGCGACGGTAAGGAGACCGAGGAAACCGCCTAACCCTTCTCTTCCGAACACCGTAAAAGGCTGACACCAGTCCGCACTCGGAACTGGCGTCAGCCTTTTGCGCATTTCTGCCCGGCACGCGCAGCGCGGCGGGATTACGATTTACACCATGCTGCGGGAAAACGAAGTCATTATCCGGCAAACCAAAATCTTCGGTCGCAATGAGTTCGCGATCGAAGCACCCACCGGACAATCGCTTGGCACGGCACGGCAAACGAAGCTCAACATGAAGGACGTGCTGAGCCGGGCCTCGCGCCAAGTCGACGTGTTCGACGCAGGCGGCACGCACCTTATCAGCATCGAAGACCCGATCGACCTCATCCGCGACAGCTACACCGTGCGTCTAGTCACGCCCGCGATGGAGCTGGCGCGGCTGACATCGCGGTTCAAGCTCATGGGCTCAAAATTCGACCTCGACATCGCAGGGTTTCCCGAGGTGCAAGTCGAAGGCAAGGTGTTCAACCGCAACTACACGCTCACATCGCAGGGCCGCCCGATCGCGCACGTGGTCGCGGAATACAAAGGCTTCGGGCGCGAACTGACCGGCAAGTCGGACTACCGGGTGCAGTTCGAGCCGGAGCTGAGCGAACGCCAGCACGCTGCGATCCTCGGTGTGGTCATCGCGATCGACATGTGGCGGGTCAAGCGCCGCCAACAATCCAGCTAGACACAAACAGCGCTAGACACAAACAAAGCCCCCGCACGTGACGGGGGCTGAACGCGAAATCCGGGGTGGGTTACGCGTCGGAGTCGGTGGAGCGGCCGGCCAGGCGGGCGTCGATACGCAACAGGCCCGAGCCGTCCTTGCCAACAAGCTTGAGCTGGTCGACGATCTCGCTCACGGTCGACTCTTCCTCAATCTGCTCCTCCAGGAACCAGTTGAGCAGCGGGCGGGAGCCCAGGTCGCCGACCTCATCGGCCAGGCGAGTGATCTGGCGGATCTGCTCCGAGACCTTCTTCTCGTGCGCAAGAGCAGCCTCAAATGCGTCGAGCGGGGTCTTGATCTCAGGCGCGTCGATCTCAATGTTGTGCGGCTTGACGTGCTCGCCACGGTCAATGAGGTGCTGGGCGAACTTCTGCGCGTGGTCGCACTCCTCAGATGCCTGCGCGGCGAACCACTCGCTCAGGCCCGGGAAGGACAGGGCGTCCATCTCGTTGGCCAGGTAGCGGTAGATGTAGGCGGCACCGTACTCTTCGGTGACTTGCTGGTTGATTGCTTCGTAAAGCTTTGCGTCGATCATGCACGCGAGTATACAGCAGCCCAGATTGGAGCGGAAGAGTAAAAGAGCTATAAGCTCGGGCACCGTGCCCCAGGGATCGAACTTCTCCGCAAAGCGTGTCACCGCCACGCTGAACCGCCTGCGCGCGCACCCCGAAATCGCAGGCCAACAGGCGTGGCTGCGGGGGATCGCGGCGCACTCGAACGCGTTGCGGCCCGACCTTGCGCCGGTGGTGGAATCCTACCTGGGGGTCGAGCCGCTGGCAGAAGATGTGTTCGAAAACATGACCATCGGGGAGATCGCGGTTTGTTACGAGGCGTTCCTGGCGCTCAGCGACAGTAAGGCGCGCAAGGATGCGGGCCAGTACTTCACGCCCGATGACGCCGCGGAGTTCATGGCCCAGCACGTCAACCGTTTCCCGGAGGGCACGTGGGTGGACCCGTGCTGCGGCACTGGGGTGCTCGCGTGGCATCTTGCGCGGAAGGTTGATGGGGATGTGGGGGGCTTCGTCGCAAAGCAATTGATCCTGGTGGACATCGACCCGGTCGCGCTGCACACCGCGGTGGTGCTGCTGTCGCACTTCCTCGCGCCGGGCGACACCGCAGGCTTTGAGGCGCTCGCCGCGCGCTGTGTGGTGGCCGATTTTCTTCACGACGACATCCCCGCCCACGACTTTGTCATCATGAACCCGCCCTACGCCTCCACTGCGCGCGACGACACGTTTGCCACCGCCGCCACCCGCGACCTGTTCGCCTATTTCATGGAGCGTGTCGCCACCACCAGCCGCGGCTTCATCGCGGTCACGCCCGCCTCCTACCTGGGCGCGCCGAAGTTCGCAGGGCTGCGATTGCTTATCGACGACCACCTCACCGGCGGCGACATCACCGTCTTCGACAACGTCCCCGACACCCTGTTTCGCGGCTACAAGTTCGGCTCGTCGAACACGTCGAAAACCAACTTCGTGCGCGCTGCCGTCACCGTGTGCCCGCCGGGGGCACGCGCGTGGCGGGTAACGCCGATCTTGCGATGGCGTGCGGCATCAAGGGCAGCCTTGCTGGCAAAGGCACCGCACCTGCTCGCCCCACGGCAGATCGGTCCGGCAGGGGAGTGGCTGAAGATCCACCCCGACCACCAGGACATCTGGCGGCAGATGCAGGGGTGGGAGCGCACCATCGCCGACCTCGTCGTGCCTGGCCCGACCGAGTTTTCGCTCACCGTAGCCACCACCCCGCGCTACTACATCTCCGCCGCGTTCGGGGAGTTGAGCCGGCGTTCGAAGCAGGTGCTGCACTTCGCCACCGCGCACGACCGGGACCTCGCGGCGGTGACGCTGAATTCGTCCGCGCCGTATTTGTGGTGGCGCTGGCACGACGGCGGCGTAAGCCTCACCCGTCGCGTGCTCATGTCCGTGCCAGTGCCCGACCTAGAGCCGGTGCTTATCGACGACATCCGCGCCTCCGAACGCGACAATCTAGTCACAAAACTCAACGCCGGCATTGTCAACGAAAACGTCAAGCACCCCTTTGCCCTTGTGGAGCGGCTCAACCGCGTGGTGTTCGGGCGCGACGTGGACGTGGCGGCGGCGTACGCGCAGGACCTCACGCAAGCGCCGTAAGCAAATAATCCGTGCCGCGCGCGAGGGCCATGTCCATCTCGTACTTCGGCTTGCGCGGCGACCCGTCCTGCTGGCGGCCCTGGTTGAAGACTTTGATGATGCCGCGGGCGATGGCGTCGCTAATAGATGCAGTGTCCGGGAAGTAGTACGCCTCAATGCTGGTCACCGTGTGCGCGACCTTGAGCTTGCGCGAGTTCGGCTTGCGGTCTTTCACTACCTTGCCGCGCTTGGCCATGTGCCAGCGGTAGAACGCGTCCTCGTCGGTGTAATCCGGCACCGTGTTGACCACGATGAACCCGACCCCGTCCTGTGCTGCGGCAAGATCCACCGAGTACTGGTCGTTGAGCGGCGTGCGGTCCGTCTTGCCATCGGTGGAGTGCACCTTCAAATCCCACGTGCGCGTGCCCTGATAGTCGAACTCCGTGTGGCCGATGGTCGCCGGGCCGCCCTTGAACTTCGCCGCATAAAACGGCAGAACCTTGAACTCGGCGTACCAGGCGAACCACTCCGTTTGGTTCCGGTTGCGGTACTGCGCCGCGAACATCTCCTCCACACACGTGCGCCCGTCGAACGGGAGGCTCGCCCAATCGGTGTCCGCCCGCAGGCCGAGCGCCTCCGCAGCACCAGCGACGAGCGCGTTGGCCTCCAGCAGTGGAGATGCGAAATCCTCCGCGCCCGTGAACCTGCGCGTGGCCAGGTGCAGCAGGTTGTTCAGCCCGTTGAGCGTGATCGTGTAGCCAGACGAGTAGTCGCGCGGCCCCCACGTTCCGCCCAACTGCTGTGCCAGCCAGCGGCCAAGTTCGATCTTGGTTGCGTCCTCCGGCGCGTTGTTGTTGTCGATCGCGCGCGCCAGGTTTACCAGCACCGACTTGCGCTCTTTTGACCCCGGCCCGAGCGTCTCCGGGCCCGAACCCGTCAGCGCGCTAATGCGGTTGACCGCCTCCAGCTTGTTCTTCGCCGGGGTGAAGTCGTCCGACGAGAGCTTGCTAAACGACGACACCCCCGACCCACGGGTGCGAGACGTCTGGGCGGTGAAGTGGTCGTCGACAATTGCGAGCAGCGTCGCCGCCCGACCGTCAACACCGGAACCCAGGATGTACTGGGCGAAGTTGTCGAAGATGCTGTCCGCGATCTCCTCCGCAGTCCACGCGTCCTCGTACGGCACGTCAAGTTCCTCGGCAGCCGCAAGGACGATCGCGCGCGGGATCATGCCCGCATCCGCAACCGTGTAACGACCGATACCCAGCAGGTCAGCGAGACGATCGAGCGCAGTGTTTGCAGTGTTCGCAGCGGTGGTCACGCACAAAACGGTAGCAAAAACGCCCCGCGTAGAAACGCGGGGCGTGCATTTTGCGGAGGATGTGGGATTTGAACCCACGAGGGTCGTGAAACCCGCACGCGTTCCAGGCGTGTGACATAGGCCGCTAGTCGAATCCTCCAGCGAACAACCTCCCCGGCATGCACCGGCGAAGCGTCTTTGGACATGGTAATGCACACACCCCACAGCGCCAAAACGGCAGGTGGGGCGCGCAGGTTGTGTTCTCGCGCGAGAGATGGCTACAGTGTCAGGCAGGATCTCACGCGGTGTTATCTTGTGAACTCCCCCAGGGCGGGAACGCAGCAAGGGTCAGCGAGCTCTAGCAGGTGCGTGGGGTCCCTTTTTCATGTTCGGGGACGGATAGGCCGCTACGATGGTGGGCACGCAAAATTCGCCTTCGAACATCTGGAGTGATGATGTCTCTCAAGGACCTGGACGCAGCCCAGTTCAACGAACTCGCCGAGCGCACTCGCGCACAGTACGAGGAACTCAAGGCCCGAAATCTCAACCTGAACCTGACGCGCGGTAAGCCGTCCGCAGAGCAGCTCGGGTTCTCTGACGCGCTGCTGTCGCTGCCGGGGGCGGACGACTACACCGACAAGACCGGTGCTGATGTGCGCAACTACGGCAACCTCGACGGCATCGCGGACATCCGTGAGCTGTGGGCCGGGGCCCTCGGCGTCGCCCCGGAGAACGTCGTCGCCGGTGATGCTTCGAGCCTGAGCATCATGTTCGACCTCGTCTCGTTTGCCTATATCTGGGGCACCAACGACTCGTCGCGCCCCTGGAAGGACGAGGAAACCGTCAAGTGGATCTGCCCGGTGCCGGGCTACGACCGCCACTTCACCATCGTCGAGCACTTCGGCTTTGAGATGATCCAGGTGCCGATGACCCCGACCGGCCCCGACATGGACCTCGTCGAAGAGTTGGTCAAGGACCCGCAGGTGAAGGGCATGTGGTCGGTGCCGATCTTCGGTAACCCCACCGGCATCACCTACTCCGCCGAGACCATCGAGCGCCTCTGCGCCATGGAGACCGCCGCGCCAGACTTCCGCCTGATCTGGGACAACGCGTACGCAATCCACACGCTTACCGACGAATTCCCGGACAACCCGAACGTTCTCGAGATCTCCGCGAAGCACGGCAACCCGAACCGCTTCTGGTACATGTCGTCCACCTCCAAGATCACGCACGCTGGCTCGGGCGTGGCGTTCTTCGCTTCCTCCAAGGAGAACCTGGACTGGTACAACAGCCACGCCGGCGTGCGCGGCATCGGCCCGAACAAGGTCAACCAGTTGGCACACGCTCGCTTCTTTGGCGATGTCGACGGCCTGCGCGCCCACATGCTCAAGCACGCCGGCTCGCTCGCTCCGAAGTTTGCGGCGGTCGTCGAGATCCTCGAGCAGCGCCTCGGCGAGTACAACGTCGCCGAGTGGACCAACCCGACCGGTGGCTACTTCATCTCCCTGGACGTCAAGGACGGCTCCGCCAAGCGCGCCTGGGAGCTGGCCAAGGACGCCGGCATCACCCTGACCAAGGCCGGCATGTCCTTCCCGGGCGGCATCGACGAAAACGACGAGAACATCCGCCTCGCACCGTCCTTGCCGCCGCTGGACGAGGTCCGCACCGCCATGGACGGCGTAGCCACCTGCGTGCTGCTCGCCTGCATCGAGGCGCATGAAAACTGATCAGGTCGCCGCATGGCTCGGGTCGTTCATGGACATCGAGCTCATGCTTATCGACGACGCCGCCGTCGCCCTCACCACCATCAACACCACCCCCGCGGCCTGCACCGTCGGCTTCTCCCAAGTGGACACCGGTCTGGTCATCGACGGGGATGGGGCAACCGATGTGCGGTGTGAGATTGTGACGGTAGGTGGGGTCGTCGATAAGCAACTGCCCGGGCGCGCCGTCGTTGCTGCTGCCCGTGCCATCGAACGCCTCGGCATCCCCGCACAACCCGGCGTGCTGCTCGAAGGCGCCCTCGACGAGCTCGGCACCACCGCACGCCACGGCTGGCTGCGCGAACCCGAACTCTTCGACCGCGGCACACCGCTATACCGCGAACCCGACCGACTCACGCTGCTGCTCGAACTCGTCGCACTCACCGACGACGAATACGCCATCGCCCGCAACCAAGGCCTCGACGTCCTAACCCGCAGGCTACGACGCCGCGGCACCAACACCACCGAATGGAATCGCGAGGCCGAGTAAGGTAGCCCGCGTGGCTCTGTACAGGAAATACCGCCCCGCAACATTCGGCGAAGTCGTCGGGCAAGAACAAGTAACGCGACCGTTGTCCACCGCACTGGACAACAACCGCATCTCACACGCCTACCTGTTCTCCGGCCCACGAGGCTGCGGCAAAACATCATCCGCCCGCATCCTCGCGCGCTCACTCAACTGCGCCGAAGGACCAACCTCCACCCCCTGCGGCGTATGCCCCTCCTGCGTCTCCCTCGCCCCCGGCGGCAACGGAAACCTCGACGTCATGGAAATCGACGCAGCCTCCCACGGCGGCGTCGAAGACATGCGCGACCTGCGCGAACGCGCCCTGTACGCGCCAAGCGAATCGCGCTACCGCGTCTTCATCATCGACGAAGCCCACATGATCTCCAAAGAGGGCAACAACGCCCTGCTCAAAATCGTCGAAGAACCACCCGCCCACCTCATCTTCATCTTCGCCACCACCGAACCCGAAAAGATGCTGGGCACCATCCGCTCGCGCACCCACAACTACCCATTCCGCCTGCTCGCGCCCCAAGCCATGCGCTCCCTCCTCGAGCGCATCGTTGCCGACGAAGGCGTCACCGTCGACGAAAACGTCTACCCCCTGGTCATCCGCGCCGGCGGCGGCTCCCCGCGCGACACCCTGTCCATCCTCGACCAACTCCTCGCCGGTGCCGGACCCGACGGCCTGACCTACGACCTTGCCCTGCCACTCCTGGGCGTCACGGACCTCACACTTCTCGACGCCGCCGTCGACGCCATCGCATCCGGCGACGGCTCCGCCATGTTCCGCACCATCGACGAAGTCATCGAATCCGGCCACGAACCCCGTCGCTTCGCCCTCGACCTCCTCGACCGCATGCGTGACCTCCTCCTGATCCGCACCGTCCCCGACGCATTCGGGCAAGGGCTTGTCGACGCCCCCACCGACCGCTCCGAAATCCTCAAACACCAAGCCGAACTCTTCACCCCCGCCCACCTCTCCGCCCTGGCCACCGAAGTCAACGACCGACTTCCCGACCTCGCCGGCGCCACCTCGCCCCGCCTACTCCTCGAAATCATGATGGCGCACCTCCTCACCGTCAGCGTCGGCGGCGGCGCGGTGGGCGCGGCCGGTGCTGGGGCTGGGGCTGTTGGCTCTGCTGGTTCTGCCAGTGGTGCTGTTGGTGCTCCCTCCGGCGTTACTGGCGCCGCTGGCGGGGGAGGCGCTGCCGCCGCCGCAGCCGCTGCAGCCGCCGCAGCAAGCTCCCGCACCGCCTCGCGCAAACCCGCGCCCGCGCCCGCGCCTGCTCAACCGGCATCCGAGCAGCGAGCGCAGCAGACGCCGCCACCCGAACCACAGCAGCCTGCGTCGGAACCGCCGCACGAACCTGCGCCGCAACCGGAACCGCAGCGTGAACCCGAACCTGCCCAACCCGCGCCGCAGCAACCCGCGCCGCAACAGGCCGCACCACAACCGGACACGGACGACCTGTACCAGCGCATCGAACGCGACTGGACCCGCCTGCGCCAATCCGTCGGCGCACGCAACCAGGTCGCTGAAATCATGCTGACGGAAGCGAAACCCCTCGGCTTCGACAACGACACCCTCGTCGTCGGCCACCACACCGGAGCACTCGCTGACCGGATCAACGCCGAACGCAACAACGCAGACATCGTCGCAGTGTTCACCGAGAAGCTCGGTACGCCAATCAAGGTCCGTTGCGTGGTCGGCACCAACCCCGACGCCGCCCACGTCAAGCGGCCAGAACCGAGGGAGGTGTGGAATCCGGGGGAGGGGTCGTCGACAAGCGAAAAGCCCGAAGCCCCTGCCCCCGCCAACAGTTGGCAAGCCGCAGTCGCCGCAGCCAGCCAAAAAGCCGCCGAACGCGCACAACGCGAACGCGACGACATCCCACCACCACCCGAACCCACCGAACCCTTCGAAGAAGCCGAACCCGAATACACACGCGAAGACGAAGAACGCGACATGGCCCAAGAAGCACGCGACGGAGAACGAACAGCAGACCGCCGCGACGCCACCGAAGTCGCCATGGATCTCCTCGCCGCCGAACTCGGAGCCAAACCCCTCTAAGCGACGCGTACAATGGCCCACGGAGCTTTACCAACAAACGAAAGGTTGCAACCATGACCCAGCCACAGGACATGCAGGAACTCATCCGCCAAGCCGCCGAAGTGCAGGCCGCACTCCAGCAGGCACAGATGGAACTGCTGCAGACCGAGGTCACCGGCACCGCAGGCGGCGGCCTCGTTGCCGTCACCATGACCGGCGGCGCCGAAATCACCGACCTGACCATCAAGCCGGAAGCCGTTGACCCGGAGGACGTCGAGACGCTGCAGGACCTCATCCTCGCCGCATACCGCGACGCCCACGACCAGGCCGGCAAGCTCGCCGAAGAGAAGATCGCCCCGCTGACCGGCGGCGCAATGGGCGGCGGCGCACCGCAGGGTGGCGCCCCGCAGGCAGGCCCGGGCGAGATCCCGTTCGGCGGCATCGTCTAACCTGTCGCTTTCCGCGTCCGGCCGGCCTGGTCGGGCGCGTTTTTCATGCCACGAAAGGAACCCCCGCGTGTTTGAAGGACCGCTGCAAGACCTTATCGACGAATTCTCGCGCCTCCCCGGCATCGGCCCCAAATCCGCGCAACGTATCGCGTTTCATTTGCTGAAGACGGAGCCGGAGGACATCGATAGGCTGCGCGCCGCCTTGGCCGCCGTGCGCGACGGGGTGACGTTTTGTCGCATCTGCAACAACGTCTCGCGCGAGGAAGTGTGCCGCATTTGCGCCGATTCGAGCCGCGACAAGACGCTGGTGTGCGTGGTGGAAGACGCGAAGGACATCCAGGTCATTGAGCGCACGGGGGAGTACTCGGGCCGCTATCACGTGCTTGGCGGGTCGTTGGATCCGTTGGCGAATGTCGGCCCGAAGGACCTGGCCATCGCGCCGCTGTTGCAGCGCATTGGCGGTGTGCTTGACGACGTCGACGGCGCCGACAACCCCGACGTCACCGAAGTCATCTTGGCTACCGATCCTGATACGGAGGGGGAGGCGACGGCGTCGTATTTGGCGCGTCTGTTGAAGGACTTCCCGTCGCTGACGGTGTCGCGCTTGGCGTCGGGTATGCCGCTTGGCGGGGACTTGGAGTTTGTCGACGAGCTGACACTCTCCCGCGCGTTAACCGGGCGCCTCAAGCTGTGATTTGTGGATAACTCTTTACTTTTCGACGACTCCACGCCCAGTTATCCACAGGCCAGGTGCATTTTCTGTGCCGGGCGTTTAGCGTTTTGGGTATGAATTCGTT
>NZ_KV826417.1:107514-108498 GCF_001835905.1 Corynebacterium sp. HMSC034E11 | reverse complement strand
TAGAGACGCTGGCTGACTTCGACCTTGAGGTTGCGCTCGCCTCGGGCTTTGCACCGGATCGAGCGCGTGCCTGGTCGCGGCTGCGGGATGTGTATTTCGGGCGCACCAAGTTCACGCGCAAACAAAAGACAGCCAGTTCTTTAGCGCGAGGTTTCTCGCTGGACGAGCTGGTGTTGATCGAGCGACGCATCGCACCGGTCAAGGATACGTCCCAGCGGTGGGCACTGCGCCTGGCCTTGCTTGAGGTCGAAGGTGGCTACCGGGCGATTGAGGCGGCAGCCCGCACGTTGGTGCCGGCGGAGAAGACACCGGCGGTGGATGCGGCGAAATTTGGCCCGTCGCGAAACGGCAAACGCACCCTGCATCTGACCTACGACGAGCGGGAGATCTCCGACATGGAACACGCCGGGCGTTTAGGGATTGATCAGGATCGTCCGGCTGCACCCCAGATTGCCGAGAACCTCATTGGGATCTTCTTCGGCGAGGGCAAGGTCGCAACCGCAGCGCCGCGTCCCACGGTGTTGGTGCCGCTGCCGGATTATCTGCGCATCTTGGATGGCACTGGTGATGATGTTCTGTTGGCGATGACTGATGGCACCACCATGACCGGTGCGGAGTTTTTGGCCGCCCAGTTCGGTGATGCGTTGGAGGTAGCAGCGTTTCACCCGCAGGTCGGTGCGGTGAATCTGTACCGCACGCAGCGCCTTGCGAATCAGAAGCAGCGTGATTTGGCCAAGCTGGTCTCCCCGGTGTGTGCGTTTCCTGGCTGCCGTCACGGAGCAGACAACTGCGAGTTACACCATGTGGAGGCGTGGCGGCATGGCGGGGAGACCAATATTGGGAATCTGGCGCCGTTGTGTCGCTATCACAATCGGGTGAATGATGATGATCCGTGGCGGAAGAAACGTGGCCGGATCGTGATGGTGCGGGGTGCCCCAGTATGGATCTCGCCCCGCGGCTACCCGGTGAAAAACACCAACCGCG